>NZ_JAUSME010000233.1 GCF_030645555.1 Herminiimonas sp. | reverse complement strand
TTGCTGCAGTTCTTCGCGCGTACGCAAGCCCAGGTGTTCAGCCAGGTCCGACAGGATCAGCCAGCCCTCGCCTTTGGGTTCCAGATGCGCCGCCAGGCCATGCAGGAAGCCACGCAGCATGCGGCTGTCCGGATCGTAGATGGCATATTCTATCGGTGAGTTCGGCCGCGCCGGTATCCACGGCGGATTGCAGACAATCAGCGGTGCACGGCCGGCCGGGAATAAATCGGCTTCGACCACGCTGACGCGCTCGCGCAAGTCCAGCCGCAGCAGGTTTTCCCGGGCGCAAGCCAGCGCACGCGCATCCTGGTCGGTCGCAACGACCTTTGCCACGCCGCGCTGCGCCAGCAAGGCGGCAATCACGCCGGTACCGGTGCCGATATCGAAGGCCAGCGTTTTGGCTGGCAATGGCGCTTCGGCGATCAGATTCAGGTATTCGCCACGCACCGGGGAAAACACGCCGTAGTAAGGATGTATGCGCGCGCCCAGCGCCGCGATCTCGACGCCATTCTTGCGCCATTCATGCGCGCCTATCAAGCCCAGCAATTCACGCAATGAAACAATGAACGGACCCGTGCTGGCGCCGTAAGCTTCATTGCAGGCCAGCTTGATGTCGGGCGCGCGGCGCAACGGTATCGTGTAGTCGGCATCGACGGCTATCAGCAACATGCCCAGTGTGCGGGCACGTTGCGATTGCGCCTGCCGGTGCAGGTTGAAGGCGTCTTTTGGTGAAGTCGCTGCCTTGCGTGGCTTCCGCTCGGTGCGGCGCGCCAGCGCCTGCAGCAACTGGCGTGCGTTTTGATAATCGCCGCGCCACAGCAGGGCCGTGCCTTCGCTGGCCAGCCGGAATGCAGAATCGGCCGTCATCTTGTCGTCTGCAATGAGCACGCGTTTGGGTGCGGCCACGCCGCCTTCGGATTGCCAGCGTGCCGACCTGTCCTCGCCTGCTTCATTCCAGACAATCACATTGAGCTCGCTCATGACCAGCCCGCCAATCCTGGCATGGAAACAGGCAGGCGCAAGGCGGCAGGTAGAGCGGAGAAATTCAAACGCATGCGGATTCCGGGTTTTACCAAGGCAGAATTGTCGTCAACCTGACTCGGGAATTGAAAAAACAGATGAAGGATGTGCAGCCCAGGCCTTATTTCTTGTACAGCTCTGGCTTGGACTTGTTGCGGTTTTCAAATATCGATTTCGCATCCTGCATGGCCCGTTCCTGCGTGCGCATTGCAGGATCATCGTCATGCAGCGTGAAAAAATCGCTGGCTTGTGCGCGCATCACATACTTGATCGCCGTCGCATCGGTCAGGTCGTACAGTTCAGTCAGCAAGGTGGTGACTTCATCCAGATATTCTTCGTAGGTCATGACTATTTCAACTTTAATAATGTCGTTTATTGAACGAAGTTGAGAGTATGCCCTTCAAACCCCTACTCTACATAGAGGTATCGTCATCCCGCCGCTTCAGCTTGTCTGGCAAAAATGCATAAAGTTGACTATATTGAAACAACAGCAAGTCATGGTTTTTTCATTGCCATTGCATTAATTGATCAGTAATAGTGGCTCTATTCATCCATTCAGCAGAATAAGGACGATGTCAGAATGACCTTGCAGAAAACACCACTTTCCGCAAATAATGATTTTTTGGCATCTTTTTGTATCCATACAGCTGCTAATACGAAACCGGACACATGAAACTCAAGGATTATTACGCAACGCTAGGCGTACCCCGCACTGCCACGCAAGAAGTGATCAAAAGCGCCTACCGCAAGCTTGCGCGCAAATATCACCCTGACGTGAGCAGGGAAGCGCATGCCGAAATCCGCTTCAAGGAAGTCGGTGAAGCGTACAAAGTGTTGAAGGATCCGGAAAGCCGCCTGGCCTATGACCAGCAGTCAGGCATCGCATACGCGTATCATGAGGCGCCGCCGCAAGCTGCGCGCCGCAACACCGGCTCCGCATCCAGCCAGCCGCACGAAACCCGCCGCAGCGAAGAAAATTTCGGCAATATCCTGGATGAGGCGATGGGACGCGCAAGCGCCACTCCGCCCAAACATCGCGGCATCAATGTGCATGGCAGCGACCAGCATGCCAAGGTGCAGATCGACTTGGAAGATACCTTCCATGGCACCGCATGCAATATTTCGATGCCTACCTATGTCACCGATGAATACGGCATGCCCATGGTGTCCAAGCGCACGCTGAAGGTCAGCGTCCCTAAAGGGATACGCGCCGGGCAAACCTTGCGTCTGGCCGGCCAGGGATTCCCCGGCATGGGCGAAGGCAAGGCTGGCGACCTCTATCTGGAAGTCGTGATACGCCCGCATCGCCGTTATCGTGTCGATGGCCGCGACATCTATTTCGATATCCCGCTCACATCCAACGTCGCCACGCTGGGCACGACAGTCCATGTGCCGACACCGGAAGGCTCGATACAATTGTCGATTCCACCGGGATCGGCCTCGGGACGCAAGTTGCGCCTCAAGGGCAAAGGCATACCCGGCTACCCGGCCGGCGATCTGTACGCCGTCATCGTCAATGCCGCGCCGCCTGTACATACCGTCGTCGCCCAAAAGGCTTATCAGGCATTGAAAGCTGCATTCGATTTTTCGCCACGCACCAGGTAAGCGCCCTTTGCGGGATACGCCGCACGCATGTCCCGCTGCCCTTGCGCGCCTGCCCTGCTGTTTCCCGCCTCGCGCCGTCAAGATGGCTGCAGCCTTGCCTGCCAGTTTTAATCACCCGATTGCACGCACAGACTTCGCATCCGCCAGGCGCAGGCAGTATACTTGTGCACGCATTAAAATGACCCACCTGATAACCATCATTCGGAAGTTAAGCACTCATGGCATACGAAGTAGTCGACACCCAACTCTCGCCGGAAGGCCGCCTGGATATACTTTCCAAAGCCGAAGTACACAGACTGCTGGATACCCGCCATGGCGGCTTGTATGAACTGTTCCGCAATTGCGCGCTCGCGGTACTGAACTGCGGCAATTACACCGACGATGGCAAGGAATTGCTGGAGCGTTACCAGACCTTCGAGATCAGCATCATAGAACGCGAGCGCGGCATCAAGCTCGAGATCAAGGGCGCGCCAGCCAGCGCCTTTGTCGATGCAAAGATGATCAAGGGCATACACGAACACCTGTTTTCAGTCTTGCGCGACATTCTCTTCATACACGATGAAATCGTCGGCAATGCCAACTTCAACATGGAATCCTCGAGCGGCATCACCGATGCAGTCTTTTACATCCTGCGCAATGCCGACGTGCTGCATCCGCACCTAAATCCGAAGCTGGTGGTGTGCTGGGGCGGCCATTCGATTTCGCGCGAAGAATACGATTACTCGAAAAAAGTCGGCTATGAAATCGGCTTGCGCGACATGGATATCTGCACCGGCTGCGGCCCCGGCGCGATGAAGGGACCGATGAAAGGCGCAACCATAGGCCATGCGAAGCAACGCATCCCGACCGGGCGCTATCTGGGCATCTCCGAACCAGGCATCATCGCTGCGGAAGCACCTAACCCGATCGTCAACGACCTGGTGATCTTGCCGGATATCGAAAAACGCCTGGAAGCATTCGTGCGCGCCGGCCACGGCATCGTGGTATTCCCGGGCGGCGCGGGTACGGCGGAAGAGATCCTCTACATCCTCGGCATCCTGCTGCACCCGGACAATGCAAAGATACCCTTTCCGCTGATCTTTACCGGACCGGCCAGCGCGACGGATTACTTCAGGCAGATCGATCACTTCATTGAAGTCACGCTAGGCGCTGCAGCACAAAAACTGTACAAGATCATCATCGACGATCCGGCGCTGGTTGCGCAGGAAATGCAGGCCGGCATCCAGCAGGTGCGTGAATTCCGCAAGAGCAAGGGCGATGCGTATTATTTCAACTGGACGCTGAAGATCGACCACGCATTCCAGCAGCCATTCAATCCTACACATGAAAACATGCGCAATCTGTCATTGCACCAGAATCAGGAACGACACCTGCTGGCAGCCAATCTGCGGCGCGCGTTTTCCGGCGTGGTGGCCGGCAATGTCAAGGATAGCGGGATACGTTCGATAGAAAAACACGGACTGTTTGAAATCAGCGGCGAGCTCAGCATCATGGAGCCCATGGATGCATTGCTGACTGCCTTTATTGCGCAAAGCCGGATGAAGCTGCCGGGCAAGGCTTACAAGCCCTGCTACCGTATCGTCAAATAAGCGTTTGCTTCAGACCGGGATGGGCTGCTGAATATCGACAGTGTTCAGCAGCGACTCCATCGCACGCTCAAAGACAGGTGCGTATTCGACCATGCTGATCGATCCTTCACGCAGCGCCTTGATCAGCGAAATCGACGAATAAATCAGCAAACGCGCCTGCTTGTTCTGCTGCTTGTTCTGCGACTGCTGCTCCGGCTGCGTCGCCAGCTGGAATACATAGAATGATTGCTGCGGGTTCACCCACATCAGCCTGGCTGGCAGATAAGCGTTGTTCTCCCACCATTCCACCGAAGTTCCGGTTTGCATCCCGCCCAGCCATTTGATATCTGAACTGAGCAAGGTGCCGGCATCCGCATCCAGATACAGGTGCGCCGCCACATTGAATTTTTGCAGCGCCGCCTGCAAGCGTATATGCGGCACCGTCGGTGCGTGTATGGCCATCTCCTCGCTGCCGCCAGCACCGATACGCAAGACAGCGAAATGCTGATGCAGGCTGGCCAGCGCAGTGGTCGCCTGCAGCGGCATGGTTTGTATCATGCCCAGCACCTGGGCATGCATGGCGACCAGATCGTCGAGCGCCTGCCTGGATTCCGCCTCTGAAAGACCGATCAACTTCAAGCCTTCCTTGACTTGCCGCACCAGCTTGGGCAGCAGCTTCATCAGCGCACTGCGTTCTGTCGTGTCATGTTCCTGCACGCTCCAGATCAGATCCGGGATGACTTCTCGATACGGCTGGATATCGATGTCTTCATGTTCGTAAACGTACACCAGCACGCGCGCCCATATCCTGATGATGAAATCGACTGCGCGCTGATCGGTTTCTATCGTCAGCAAGCGTTCACGCAATGCATTGATGGTTTCGACCACGAGCACATCGTGCCGCTGCGGATCTTTTTCAGCTTCTTCGAGTGCGTTGATGGCACGCGAGACTTCTGCATCGCTTTCGCGCAGTGTCTTTGCGACCGTCAGATCCAGTTGATCCAGCGCCTCGCTGAAAATCGTCATGTCGGACTTGAAGTCATTCAGGATACGCTCGGAAAGCTGCATCATGCCGGCATGAATATCGCTGCCGGGCAGCGTCTTTTCATCCAGCCCGATTGCAACAGCGGCCATCCGGTTCAATAATTTCCTGATCGGGTAATCGGCTTGCTGCAGTATCTTCGGCACAAACATCGCCGCCTTCAGGAAAGGCACTTGCAGGCGCACGATAGCTGCGCGGAATGCCGGCGGAATCTGGCTGTCGTGGGCGATGAAATTGAACAACATCGCAACGACATCCATCGCCACGCGTTCCATGTCGCTGAGGCGCTCCGTCTCCAGCTCGCTGTGCAAATCAAGCAACCGGGGTGCAGCGTCCGTGGCTGACTCGCCCTTGCTTGCTTCCTGCTGCAAGCGGTGCAGCTGGCTGGTCAGTGGATGCGGCCTTGATGATGCATCGACGGTATCTTGCCGCGCCCCGCCAACACCGGGTTGATTGCGCGACTGCGACGGGGCTCTATCCGCGGCCGTCTGGTTGATGATCTGCAGGATGAAATCCTGCAATCCTGCCGGATTTTGCTGTGCCGCATGGCTTGCGTTCTGGCTATCGCCCGAGCGTTGCTGCAACAGCGCAAGCACGCGCTGCATTACCGGCGCCATCGCTGCATTATCGGAATAATTGCCGGCCGGGTTGAAACCGCCGGTGGTGTTATGGCTGTGAAAATCCTGCTGCGCGCCTGCCAGTATTGCGCGGTCGTTTCTGCTCAACAAGGATGGACGCGCCAGCAAGCGCGCATGCACCCCATTTGATTCGAATACGGCGCAAATCGCAGCAAAGTATTCCGGCAACTGCGTCGCCAGTGCGCCTGACATGTGATCGAACAGCATCGTGCACAGATCCGTCGTATCGGTCATTTCACACAACACATCATGCAGCGCGCGCGCCATCAGATACGGCCGGAATGGATTTTCCCGTTCGCGCACATCGTGTTCGTCGTGCAACTGCGCGATCATCAGGTTCAGGCGTCCCAGGCTCAGTTGATCGGCATCGCGCAAACGCAATACCCTACGCTCGACTTCGATCTGGCGCGTGATGGTTTCATCATCGATCAAGGCCCAGGTATCGGCAGATACCTCCTGCAATCCAGGACGCAAATCGCGATACATGGTTTGCATCGCCCGTTCGACATAGCCGAAATAACTGGCGTACAAACGCTTGAGAAAAACCGGTCCCTGGGTGGCCAGCCATTCTTTTGCTGCGGAGATGGTTTTTTGTTCTGCGACGGAACTAGCAGTCGATGTCAGTTCTGTGATGCTGACGCTTGCATCCTGCAGCATGCGCAATGCCAAAGCAGAAAAACGGAAGAGCGCACGTTCCTTGGCCAGCTGAATTACAGGTTTGATATCGTGCATTACCTTAACTGTCTCAACGAGAGTTCTTTGGGGAATCAGGAGTATTGATCATATCGCAACAAGGGTGAGCTTGATATTCAATTTGTCACGTCTTGCACATGTTTAACGCAAATTAACATTTTCAATCCACTCATATGCTGTCAGCGTTGTGCTTGCTATGAGTGCAGGCAACTTAATATGCATTATTGCGATGCACAAAATTTACATATCTTGATGTTTGCTGCACCAGTATGGGACCTCATCACTGGAAAATAATTCCTGCCGAAACAGAATCGATGGCACGGGCATTGCTGATAGGGAACAACCCTAATTGCCTGCCCCGCCATGAAAAAAAGAATCACGAAGTTAATCGGCGGCCTGACTGTCGGACGCAAACTGGCGCTAATCTATTTTCTCGATCTGACTGCCGTCATTTTCATCTCCGGTATCCTGATACACGAGAAGTTTATTGCGATCAATTTTTCAGACAAGGAAGTGCTGGGCAATCATTACATAGCCGCCGTCCGCGATGCGCTGATCGCCATCGTGCCGCCCTCACCGCCGGACAGCGCCACACATGAACAATTGAAACAGCAGGCCGATGCGGTGGCACGGGCCGAAGCCATGTATGGCAAGGATATGGGGAGCGCCTATCTGGCAGGGAATTTTTCCGCCGCCCTGCAGAGAGCACAACATGGCGCGCAGGAGCAAGCCGACTCGTCCTCCGAAGATGCCTTTGCCCAGGGCCGCGCCTTGCTCACGCGCATAGGCAACCAGTCCAACCTGATCCTCGATCCCGACCTGGATAGCTATTACACCATGTCGCTGGTGGTGCTGCGCTTCCCGGAATTGCTGGAATTGCTGGATCGCACCGGCGACCTTGCCGCGCGCCTGCCCAGACTCTATGACGATACCCGCCAGAACCAGCAAACCCGGTTCCTGATCCTGGAGGGACGGCTAGATGCGATTACCAAAGGTATACAAAGCGATTACGAGGAAGCATTTGCCGCCAGCGGGCCGATATTGCGCCTCGAACTCGAAGCGTCCAGAAAAACCCTGCTGGACACCGTCCTTCGTTTTCGCATGGCCAGCCAGGCCATGGCCGGCATCATCCCGGTCGATGAAACGGAACCCGATTATCAAATACAGCGCCAAACCGCGCTGCGCGATTTAAGCACCGCATGGGTCGCCGCCGAGCGGCAGATGCACCGCTTGCTGGAGCAAAGGATAGCGGAATCATACAGCCGCATGTGGCAGCATCTGGGCACCGCAGCCTTGCTGCTGCTGGTGATCCTGAGCCTGGTGTTTTTTGTGGCGCGGCAGATTGCGCTGCCTATCCGCAACCTGGCGCGCGTCGCCGACAATGTCCGTCGCTCAGGCGACTACTCGCTGCGGGCCGCGTGGCACAGCACCGATGAAATCGGCCGCCTGGTCGACGGCTTCAACGGCATGCTGCAACAGCTCAATCAGCAGCGCATGGTGCAGCAGGAAATGGTTGCACAGACGCGCGCGGCGCAGGCGCAGCACGAGCTGGTCGAAGCGATTCCGATTCCATTGATGGTCACGTCCATCCCCGATCACAAGGTATTGCACGCCAACGATGCTGCCCGTGCGTGGTTGAACGGCCGTGCGGAAGACCCATGGCAAAGCGGCATGTTGCCAGCCTTGCGGGCGCGATTTTTTCAGCGCCTGCACGATACCGACTCAGTCGATGAATTTGAAGTCTGCTGGACCGGCGGCGAAACGCCGTCCTGGGCGCTGGTGTCAGCGCGCTGCCTCGAATACCAGGGGCAGGCAGCAGTGCTGACCACATTCACACCGATCAATCACATGAAATACATGGAGCGCCGGCTAGAACTGTGGTCCAGGGTATTTGAAGCGTCGTCGGAGAGCATCGTCATCCTCAATGCAGATGGCCGCATCGTCACCGTCAATCGCGCGTTTTGCCGCAATACCGCGTATGAATTGCATGAGCTGGTCGGCAAACACGGGATGGCCCTGCTGTCCGGCAAGAACCAGAAACATTTCACCAGGACGCTGAACCATACTGCGTCGACCAAGGGATCCTGGCAAGGCGAGATGTGGATCAGCCGCAAGAATGGCGAGTCGTATCCCGCCTGGCTGGTATTGAATGCAGTGCGCGATGCGCATGGCGAGATCAAGCAATACATTGCGATGTCGCTCGATATCAGCGAACGCAAGGCAAATGAACAACGCATACATTATCTGGCACACCACGACGTCCTGACCGGCTTGCCAAATCGTTTTCTGTATGACGAACGGCTGCAAATGGCGATCCTGCAAGCAAGGCGCTCAGGCAATCTGGTCGGCGTCCTGTTCATCGATCTTGACCGCTTCAAGAATATCAACGATTCGATGGGACACCACATCGGCGATGGCCTGTTGATTTCCGTCGCCCAGCGTCTGACCGAAGCGGTACGCGATGGCGATACGGTCAGCCGCCTCGGCGGCGATGAATTCGTCATCATCCTGAACAATATCGTCAGCGCCGAGGAAATCGGCAAGCTGGTCGAACAAAGGCTGATTCCCCTGATCCAGCAAGTGCATGTGATCGATGGGATGGAGCTGTACATATCCTGCAGCATAGGCATCGCGGTCTACCCCGAAGACGGTGACGACATCGATGTGCTGATGCGGCATGCCGATTCCGCGATGTACCAGGCCAAGGGCGTCGGCCGCAACAATGCGCAATTCTTCACGCCTGCATTGAATGAACGCGTCATCCAGCGCATGCATCTGGAAAGTGATTTGCGGCATGCAGTCGAACGCAATGAACTCAAGTTGTATTACCAGCCGCGCATGGATGCGCTGACGGGCAAACTGGCCGGCGTGGAAAGCCTGGTGCGCTGGCAGCATCCGGCCGAAGGCATGATACTGCCGGCAAACTTTATTCCGTTGTCGGAAGAATCCGGCCTGATCGTCGCTATCGGCGCGTGGATCATACGCGAAGCCATGCGGCAGCATGTTGCATGGAGCGCCAGCGGCCTGGGCTTGATACCGATCTCTATCAATCTCTCGGTAATCCAGCTGAAGGAAGGCGGCCTGTTGAAGGTGCTGGAACATGCGCTGCAAGACATACCGGCTGACGCCCGCAATATCGAACTGGAACTGACCGAATCGACACTGATGGACAATGTCCCGGCCACAATCAAGATGCTGGAGCAGATCAAGGCACTCGGCTTTTCGCTATCGATAGACGATTTTGGCACCGGTTACTCCAGCCTGAACTACCTGCACCAGTTCCCTATCGACCGCCTCAAGATAGACAAATCCTTCGTGCAAAACATACACGTTTCGCCGCACAACTTCGCTGTCACCAACGCCATCATCGGCCTCGGTCACACACTGGGGCTGCAAGTGGTGGCCGAAGGCGTCGAGCTGGAAGAGGACGTCAACCTGCTATGCGCTGCCGGATGCGACGAACTGCAAGGCTACTACTTCAGCAAACCGATGCCTGCCGAGGAATTTGCAAGCTGGCTGCGAGCGGAACAGGCTGCAGACAAAGGAAAGCCGGGAGAAATGGAAGACTCTGCGCAATGGTTTTGACGCTGCGGCTTATCACGCTGCGGTTTATCCATCCACTGGTGGCGACGCAACCGGCCGCAGCAAGGCCAGTTGTTCTGCATCCAGATAAATCCACTCGCCTTCTTCCAGCCCCAGCGCTTCCAGCGTCAGCTCGCCTATCGCCACCCGGCTGAGGGCGGAACAGTGGTTTCCCGCCGCCGCCAGCATCCGCTTGACCTGGTGATACTTGCCTTGCTCGAGCACGATTTCCAGCTGATGCGTGTCCAGCATCCGGCAAGTCTGCGCGGCCAGTGGCGCCGGCTCATCGTGCAACTGCACGCCGGCCAGCAATTGCGCGATCAGTTCCGGCGTCACCGGATCGTGCGTGGTGGCGACATACACTTTGGGGATGTGCCTCTTCGGTGAAGATTGCGCATGGATGAAGGGGCCGTCGTCCGACATCAGCAGCATGCCGGTCGTGTCGTGGTCCAGCCGGCCTACCGGTTGCAGGTCGCGCCAGGTGAATTGTTCCGGCAGCAGCGTCAATACGCCCGGGTGATGGCTGGGCTTGCGCGAACATTCGAAATTTGCCGGCTTGTTCAGCACGATGTAGACGTGTTCGCGATAGCGCCACACTTCGTCAAAGATCGTGAATTCGAGATCAGTGGTGTCAAATGCCGCCTTGAAATCGTCGACAACTTCGCCATTGACGGCGACTTCGCCATCTTCTATCAAGCCACGGCAGTATTTTCTGGTGCCGAAACCCTGCGATTGCAGGATGCGGTCTAAGGTCAATTTACTCATGGCGGCACTGTACCAGAACGGCCAAAAATTATCAGCCGCCAGAGGAGAAAATACGCAATCCATGCATGCTCAGGTCATCGCGCGCGCAAAAACAGGCTGGCTTGGCCCGCATTTCCCGCATAGCGATTTTCTATTTATCGACTGCGCACGATAAAATGGGCGCATCTATCAAACAAGCATCAAAAAGGAAAAGCAGTCATGAGCCAGTTCTGGAGCCCTATCGTGCAAACACTCACGCCGTATGTCCCGGGTGAGCAACCGAAATTGCCGGGCTTGATCAAGCTGAACACGAATGAAAACCCTTATCCGCCCTCGCCGGCAGTCACCGCGGCGATCCAGGCAGTATCTGCCGATGTGCTGCGCCTGTACCCGGACCCCGACGCCTCGGCGCTGAAACAGGCGCTGGCGACGCATCACGATGTGCAGCCGAACGAGATTTTCGTCGGTAATGGCTCGGATGAAGTGCTGGCCTTTGTCTTCATGGCGCTGCTCAAGCATGCCGAACCCCTGCTCTTCCCTGACATCACGTACAGCTTTTATCCGGTTTACTGCAAGCTGTTCGGCATAGACTACGTCGAAGTTCCATTGACGGCTACGATGGGAATCAACACCGCCGATTATGAAAATAAAACCTGCGGTGGCATCATCTTCCCGAATCCAAACGCGCCTACCGGCGTTTCCATCCCGCTGTCTGCCATCGAAGCCCTGTTGATCAAACAGCCGGATGTGGTCGTCGCCATCGATGAAGCCTACGTAGACTTCGGCGCCGAAACCGCGATTCCGTTGATACGCAAATACCCTAACCTGCTGGTGATACGCACCTTCTCCAAATCGCGTTCACTGGCCGGCTTGCGTGTCGGCTTTGCGATGGGGCACCCGAAATTGATAGAAGCGCTGGAGCGCGTCAAGAACAGTTTCAACTCTTATCCTATGGACAGGCTGGCACTGGCTGGCGCCATCGCCAGCTACGGTGATGAAGCCTACTTCCAGCAAACCAGGCAGGCAATCATAGACAGCCGCGAGCAAATGACGGCGGCGCTGGAAAAACTCGGCTTCTCGGTTTTGCCCTCGCACGCGAACTTCATCTTTGCGCGCCATGATGCCTATGGCGCAGAGGAACTCGCGGCCGGCTTGCGCGAACGGGCCATCATCGTGCGGCACTTCAAGCACCCGCGCATCAACCAGTACCTGCGCATCAGCATAGGCAATCCGGAAGAATGCAAGACCCTGATCCAGACGCTGACGCTGCTGACCTCGGCCCTGTAGCAAGCGCAGCATCACTAACTGCTACGGGAAATATAGCCGCATCTGATGCTGTGCCCAGAGCCGGGCTGGATGTATGCTTTTCAATCAGGGATGTCGCCTCAGCGCGTGGCCGGAACGGGTCGGCCTATCGGTAGCATCTGGCAAAACTGGGCGCTCGACTATAATCGAGCTTGCTGTGAGCCTTGCCAGCCCAAGATTTCGATGGAGAAAACAATGTCAGAACCGATCAATCAGGAAAAGAAAAAAACCTCTTTCCTGGCCACCATGGGCGCCATTTTCTGGTCCTTCATCGGCTTGCGCCGCCGCTCCGATTATGAAAACGATGTCACCGGCCTCAATCCCTTTTACGTGTTGATAGCCGCGCTGATAGGACTGGGCATATTCATAGCGATACTGCTGACCGCCGTTTCATTCGCACTGAAATAAGCAAAAAGAAAAGCAAAAAAATGGCGAGCCGCCTGTGCTCGCCATCTGCTTATAGGCAGGCTGCGCCTGCCTTGCACTATCCTATGCGTAGGCTGGCATGCGCTGTTGCTGCAATGCCCATGCGGCTTCCACCACATGCAGGTGATCCGCCCGGATCGAAGCCTGCAGGGATGGGATGGACCCGCCCGCCTTGTACTCAAAACTGACGTGCAACTGGTCGCCCTTGGCGACTTGTACCGGCTCGGCCAATGGCAACACCAGATAGTGATTCAGCCAGTCTATCGTGCTCGACTGCTGCATCACAACGGCCAGGATATTCTTCGTCACAAAGCGCAACGCATTCACCGTGCCTGCGTGTTCAATCGCAAAGACGCCTTCCCATGCTATCTGTGCATCGACAGCCTGGGTGAAATCCAGCATCGAATAAACCGATGGCGGCGCCAGCTCCATGCTGTTGGGCTGCGTGAAGGTCGGCTCCTGAAATTGCACGATAGGCGCGTGATAGCCTTCAAAGCAGTAATCCTGCTGCAGCGGTTGCACCGCCATGATCATCGCTTCCGGTATGAAAATCGGCAGCGGGCCGCCGAATTTTGCCAGATAGCGCTGCTTGAATGATTCGATGACCTGCACCTGCTTCTCGCGCAGCATGGCGACGTGGATCATTTCGCAGATCACGACATCAACCGGTTCCGGCGGCAGATATTCAAACGCATCGGCCTGTATCACCTCGACCTTGTGCCCATTCACGTTTTTCGATAAAAAATGTTTGGCTTCCCTGACCAGATCCGGGTTGTATTCGACGCACCAGACCTTCTCCGCCTTGGCAGCAGCAAACCATGACAGCACGCCGGTACCGCCGCCCAGTTCCAGCACCTTGGCGCCGGGCGCAACCAGATGATTGATCGCGGCCTTGAAGCCGGGCATGCGCCGGTTATCCATCAGCATATTGTGGTGATAATGCACCGGGATGAATTGGCCCAGATAGCAGCTTTCAAGTTCGCGTTCAGTCAGCATGTCTTCATCCTTGTGTATTGTCGGTAGACGCCTACCCATGAATATCCAGGTAAGTGCAGCACCATTATCGTGATCGGCCATGCAAAACAAAGCCACGATGTACCAAGGTTTTACGTGGCTGTTCCCGGGTTGTGAATCCGGCACGATGGTGAGGCTGGAATGAAAAACGTCGATACGGCCTTGCCGGCCCTATCGACGGCAACAGAATTGCATACGTCCGGGGTTGATAGCGGCATCTTGTCAAATGGCGACGACCACACTGACGCGGATTTTGCCTATGTGTCCATCATGGCAGCGACGGAGAATTGAAGTGCTGAGCCAAATCACGTAAGCGGCGCGCTGCACTGGCGGCATGCGCCGCCACGTCTCAGTCGTACAGGGCGCTTTGAAGTTCCCTGAACTTCTCCGGCCCGACGGCTTCCTTGATTTTGGGCGCCAGCTCTTGCAATTGAGCCAGGTTACCCGCGGCTTCCACTGCCAGGTTGAAGCGAAAACCGCGCAAGCCCAGACCCGCGGTCAATCGCGTGGCAATCGGGTAAGCCTTTAAATAATGCGCTTGATCGCTCTGGGTAGGAGAGTCGCCGGCGGCCGGCGCCAGGGCCGGTGCAGGGGCTGGCTGTGGCGCCGCAGCAGGCGTGACGCTGACCGCCACCAGCAGGCCCAGGGTCACCAGATGAGTCACATCCTCTGCCGTGACATTCAATCCGGCGGTCGCCTTGAGCACCTCCTCGGTGCTGCGTTTGCCGTCAAACATGATGAATGCCGAGCGCTGCCGTGGCGTGAGTGCAACAGAACGACTCTGGAGCGCTGTTTGGCCCAGTTCCGTCTTTGTATAAATCATCGGCTTGTCTCCAATCGATGCTCTTGGCTCCACCCTGTGGAACGCAGAGACGCTGTTGTTGTGTTTTTATTTTTGTTTCTTTGGGCCAATTTACCCTATTTTTGACTAGCCATGCACTATTTGGGGCGCAACAGCAACAACAGCGAAGGTAGCACCCCACTGATGGCACCGCCCGCGCATGCGGGCGCCAAGGCTCCTGGCGTAAGTACCGAGGTGTAAAAACAGATAATGAAAGACAACGCTGCAGCCGGCATCAGCGGCTGCAGCGCAGGCAGAAAAATCATGTCAGCTTGTCGAGTCCCATCACAACCATCACCGCATGCGTCGCACCATCGTTGGCCATGGCAAGCACCTTGTCGGGTATCGCAACGCCATCCAGTTCGACCCGTACCACGCCCTTGCTGACGCCATCCGGATTGACGATATTGATGTTGTACAGCGTGCCGCCGTAACGGTAATGCACTTTCGCATTGCGCCAGTCCGGCGGCAGGCAGGGATCGAGGCTGAGTTTGTCGGCCTGGATGCGCAAGCCGAGTATCGATTCGACCCCGGCGCGATACAGCCAGCCGGCCGCACCTGTATACCAGGTCCAGCCGCCCCGCCTTACATGCGGCGATTCGGCATAGATATCGGCAGCCACCGCATACGGTTCGACCTTGTATGCGGCCATGCCGGTACGGGTGCTGGTACGGTTGGCCGGGTTGATCATCTTGAACAAATCGTGCGCCTGTCCGCCCTTGCCCATCATCGTATAGGCAATCAGGCACCACACTGCAGCATGCGTGTACTGTCCGCCGTTTTCACGCACGCCCGGCAGATAACCCTTGATGTAACCGGGGTCCAGCGGCGTCTTGTCGAACGGCGGCGTAAACAGCAGGATCAGGTCGTCGCCTGGACGGATCAGATACTGATCGACCGATTCCATCGCCCGTTGCGTGCGCTCGGGTTCACCGGCGCCGGAAATCACCGACCAGCTTTGTGCAATCGAATCGATACGGCATTCGGCATTGCTGGCCGAACCCAGCGGCGTGCCGTCGTCGAAATAGGCGCGCCGGTACCATGCGCCATCCCACGCATGTTTCGCAGTTGCTGCTTTCAATTTCTCGGCATGTTGTAGCCAACGCGTGGCACGAACCTGATCACCGCGTGCTTCCGCCACCGGCGCAAAGCGCAACAGCGTCGCATACAGGAACCACGCCAGCCAGACGCTTTCACCCTTGCCTTCGTGACCGACGCGGTTCATGCCATCGTTCCAGTCGCCGCCACCCATCAAGGGCAAGCCATGCGCTCCGACTTGCAGGCTGTGATCGAGCGCGCGCGCGCAATGCTCGTAGACGCTGGCCAGTTCAGTGGAGATTTTCGCTTCGAAATAGTTGTCTTCCTTTTCCAGCGGCAGCAAATCGCCTTCGAGGAAAGGAATCATCTCGTCGTAAATCTGCACGTCGCCGCTGACCTCGGCGTAATGCGCAGCGCAATACGGCAACCAGATCAAGTCATCCGAAATATGCGTACGCACACCGCGCCCGCTCGGCGGATGCCACCAATGCTGGACATCGCCTTGCGGAAACTGGCGCGACGATGCGCGCAGGATCTGGTCGCGTGCCAGCTTGGGCGCGACCATCGCCAGCGCCTGCGTATCCTGCAACTGATCGCGGAAACCGTAGGCGCCGCCGGCTTGATAAAAGGCCGTGCGCGCCCAGAAGCGGCAACTCAGCGTCTGATACAGCAGCCAGCCGTTGAGCAGGTAATCCATCGAGCGATCCGGCGTTTCGACCTGTATCGTGTGCAGGATGTCGTGCCAGTTGTCCTGGCTGGCAGCGAAGACGGCATCGATATTCGATGCGCGGTAACGCTGCACCAGTTCCCTTGCGGCTTCGGCAGTATCCGCCTGCCCCATCAGGAACACGACCTCGACCTCGGCACCCACCGCAATTTCAAGCGTCGTTTGCAACGCACCGCAGGGATCGAAACCGGCACCGACGCGATTCGACAGGACATTCCCGCGTATCAAGCCAACCGGTTTCTGCATGTTGCCGTTGCGCCCTATGAATTCCTTGCGGTCGCCAGTCCACGCAGTTTGCTTGCCGCATAAATCGATGAATGCGATGCGCTCGCCGAACTCGATATTCCACGCATTGCGTGCGAATATCGCGCCGGTTTCTGCATCGCGCTCGGTCACGACGAAAGGCGCATTGTCGGTGCGTGCTGCGCCCAATACCCATTCCACATACGAAGTCAGCGACAGGCGGCGCGCATTGCGCGATACGTTTTTAAGCCGCAGGCGGCAGATCTTGACCGGATCATCCCAGCTGACGAATTGCAGCAAATCGCTGGCGATGCCGCTGCAGGTGAGTTCGAAGCGGCTGTAGCCCTGACCGTGGCGCGTCGTATACGTCGCATTCGGTACATGGATAGGCGACATGGTCGGGCTCCACAAGGCGCCGTTGTCTTCATCGCGTATATAGAAGGCTTCGCCGGATGGATCGGACACCGGATCGTTGGACCAGGGCGTCAATTTGTTTTCGCGGCTGTTCAAGCTCCACGTATAGCCGGCGCCGCGTTCGGACACGGTAAAGCCGAACACCGGATTGGCAATCACATTGATCCACGGCGCAGGTGTGACCTGATCCTGGCCCAGCACGATCACATATTCGCGCCCATCCTGGGCAAAGCCGCCGAGGCCGTTGAACAGCGTCAGTTGCGGCGCCGGACCTGGCGGCGCTCCCTGCGGTGCGCGCACCTCGCGTTCCAGCCATGAAAATGGCGCATAGCCCTCGCTGTCCGGACGCACCTGCATCTGCTCGGCGAGACTGCCCTGCCCGCCTTCGAGCACCACGCGCGCCGATGCCAGCAGCAAGGTACGCTCATCGTCGGTGATCAGGTCGGCACGCACGATATAGGCGCCGCCACGCTCGGCCTGCTCCTGCTGCGCGGAAAATGCCTGCGCAGCCCGCACCATGCCCTCCATCGCGGCCTGCAACTCTTGCGCATACGAGGCGCCTTTTTCATTCAGGATCACCAGGTCAACCGGCAACTGCTTCATGCGCCAGTACTCTTGCGCGCGCAGCAATTGCGACACCAGCCGCAAATCTTCCTGCTTGGCCATGCGCAGCAACAGGATCGGGCGGTCGCCCGAAATGCCTTGTCCCCACAGGCCGGAATGGCTCAGGCGCATCGAACGTATCACCCGTCCGCTGGCACGCGAGGACATGTCGGAAAACAGGATGCGACTCGCCAGATGCTGGAACAGCTCGGCTTCGTAATGCTCTATGCGCAGGTAATGCAGCTGCACCTGCGCATGCGTCCACACCAGGGCCGAGATCCGCGCAAACGCCGATCCATCGTGATATTTATCCGCCAGGCTGACGATCTCTTCGCGCGAGTTGGCTGCCATCGTGGCAAAGACCAGATGCGTGACTTCGCCCGGTTCTATGCGCACGCGCACCCGCAGGCTGAAGATAGGGTCGAGTACCGCGCCTACCGTATTCGACAACGGACGTCCATCGGCAATCGAGCGCGGATGCTGTATCCCTTGTCCGCGTCCGGTGAAACGGGCCCGGTCGGTTTCATATTCGATGCCGATGGCGCTGCTGCCCTCGCCGCGCGCCACGACGTGCGCCGCCCAGGGACGCGACTCGCCATCCTTGCGCGGACGGCGCGAAGCCAGCAAGCCGCGCACTTCATGCAGGTATTCCGTTTCGACAAACAGATTGGAAAATGCCGGATGCGCCACATCAGCGGCAACCGGCGCCAGCAATACTTCCATATACGATGTAACTTCTATCGTGCGCGCACGCGTACCGGTATTGGTCAGGCTCAGGCGGCGCAACTCGGCATCATCCTCCGGCGACACGATGACTTCCAGCATGCTCGATATCGTGCCGTCGGTGCGCGAGATGCGGGCGCGGTCTTCGGCAAACTTGACTTGATAAGTATCCGGTTCGACTGCCGTCGGCTGATAACAGGCGGACCAGAACTTGCCGTTATCCGTATCGCGCAGATAGAGATGGCTGCCCCATTGGTCGCGCGTTGCATCTTCGCGCCAGCGTGTCACGCCCAGCTTGTTCCACAAGCTGTAGCCTGAACCGGCGGCAGTCAGCATGACGGCGTAATGGCCGTTCGACAGCAATTGCGTTTCCGGCGTATTCGTCATCGCCGTATTGAAATGGCGCGCCACTACCGACTCTGGTGACAAGGGGCGCGGGGGCCGTTTGCCGGTGGCGGACGGCGGGCACCGGGGTGGCACGA
>NZ_JAUSME010000229.1 GCF_030645555.1 Herminiimonas sp. | reverse complement strand
CTGCCGGGCGAGCTTCCTGCGCCGATCCTGCTGCCGGGCAGCGTGGCCCAATGGCAGGAAAAAATCCTCGCCCACAATCACGAAATCGAACTGGCGGAACTGGAAGCGGCACACAGCCGCCTGACTGCGGAACGCACGGTCCTCGAGCGCACCCCGGATCCCACCGTCGGAGTGCGTTATGCGCAGGAGCGCGACCGCCAGGAACACATGGTCGGGGTGATCGTATCGGTGCCCTTCTCCGGCGCTGCGCGCAGCGCGAACGCAGACGCCGCAGTGGCCCGGGCGGAAGCCGCGGCGCAGAAAGCGCGCGAGGTAAAGCTGCGGGTGGAAAGCGATGCGGCGCAAGTGGCAATGCAGGCGCAATCCGCCAACGCCTTGTCGGATCGATTCGCCGGGATCGCCAGCCAGGGGCAAGCCAATGCCGCCCTGGTCGGCAAGGCTTATAGCTTGGGCGAGGCGCCGCTGAACGACACGCTGCTGGCGCGTCGCCAGTCGCTGGAAGCAATCAGCGCCGCCGAGCAGGCGCGCATCGATGCGCTGGAAGCGAACGCGCGGTTGCTGCTGGACATGCACCGGCTATGGAGTCTGCGCGAGCATCATGGTGATGGCGACTGATCCGCCATCACCGAAATTCACCCTTCCCATGTCGCATTCCAGCGACGGATGCTCACTAATAGTTTTGCGCGGCCACGTCCGGTATTCGATCTGGATGAATGTCTTGTGGCTGTTTTAGGCTCGCAATCATTCCATCATCAGATGTATCGGCTGCTTATCGAATAGTCCGGGCTGTGCCGCCGATTGCGCTCGCCCGGCCGCTCTTTTCCGCCCCTTTCCTGCCGCGTCATCAAGCGCTACTGTTTGTCGCAAGGCAGCGGCTTGCCGCTTCCTGTGCGGCTGGTGGCGCTGATGACGTGGACGCCGGCCTGATCCGGTTTCGGTTTACGCCAGCGGGTGGCGGATGGATCTGACTCTTCGCCGATCTTCTGCTTGCTGGTCTTTTTATTCGTGAGTGGGGAGTGAAGCCATTTCGCGGTAATCGCGCGCGCTTGGACCACTGCTTACACCACTCCCGCACCATGCGCCTGCTGGTCCGCATGGTACGACCTGCGCACCATCGCTCCCACCGCAGCGTGCACGAAGCCCATCTTGTAGGCTTCTTCCTCGAACATCTTGAAAACGTCCGGGTGCACATAACGGCGCACCGGCAGGTGGTCGCCGCTGGGCATCAGGTACTGGCCTATGGTCAGCATGTCGACATTGTGTTCGCGCAGGTCGCGCATGACCTGCAGGATTTCTTCGTCGGTTTCGCCCAATCCCACCATGATGCCGGATTTGGTTGGCGTGTCCGGATGCAGTTCCTTGAAGCGTTTCAACAGGTTCAGCGAGTACGCATAGTCGGAGCCGGGGCGGGCTTCCTTGTACAGGCGCGGCACGGTTTCCAGGTTGTGGTTCATCACATCCGGCGGCGCGGCTTTCAGGATTTCCAGCGCACGGTCCATGCGGCCGCGGAAGTCGGGCGTCAGGATTTCAATGCGGGTGGCTGGTGACAATTCGCGCACGCGGCGTATGCATTCGGTGAAGTGGGCGGCACCGCCGTCGCGCAGGTCGTCGCGGTCGACCGAGGTGATCACGACATAGTCCAGCTTCAGTGCGGCGATGGTTTTCGCCAGGTTGGCTGGCTCGTCCACGTCCAGCGGATCGGGCCGGCCATGGCCGACGTCGCAGAACGGGCAGCGGCGGGTGCACTTGTCACCCATGATCATGAAGGTCGCCGTGCCCTTGCCGAAGCATTCGCCAATGTTGGGGCACGA
>NZ_JAUSME010000221.1 GCF_030645555.1 Herminiimonas sp. | reverse complement strand
CAGCTTCACGTCGACCACCACCTGCAACGCACGCAGCAAGCGCTCATCTTCGCCTTCCGCATAGACGATGCGCTTGAGATCCGGCGGCGTCGACTTGGCGATCTGGAAGATAGGCTTCATGAAGGTGACGCTGCGATAGACGAATTGCTGCAGCCGGTCTGCATACGCATCCATGTCCTGGATAGGGCGCGCGGCAACGCCGCACTCTTCCGCCGCCTTGGCCACTGCGGTGGCGATCTTGATCATCAGGCGCGGGTCAAACGGCATCGGGATGATGTAGTCGGGGCCGAAGCTCAGATTATTGATGCCGTAGGTGCTGGCCACGATATCGGATTGCTCGGCTTGCGCCAGTTCGGCAATCGCGTGCACCGCTGCAATTTCCATTTCGCGCGTGATCGTGGTCGCGCCGCAATCGAGCGCGCCGCGGAAAATGTAGGGGAAGCACAGGACGTTGTTGACCTGGTTCGGGAAATCGGAACGGCCGGTTGCAATCACCGCATCGGAACGCACTGCACAGATTTCTTCCGGCAGGATTTCCGGCGTCGGATTGGCCAGCGCCATGATGACAGGACGATCCGCCATCGCGGCCACCATGGCCGGCTTCAATACACCGCCAGCCGACAGGCCAAGGAAAATATCTGCACCGGTAATGACTTCACCCAGGGTACGCGCATCT
The DNA here is from genome assembly GCF_030645555.1 of Herminiimonas sp. GTDB lineage: Bacteria > Pseudomonadota > Gammaproteobacteria > Burkholderiales > Burkholderiaceae_D > Oxalicibacterium. Next base: position 596 of record NZ_JAUSME010000221.1, on the reverse strand, counting down.
GTTTTTTGCGCAAACCTGGCCTTGTCCGGATCCATCAATTCCACACGACCCTGATACACGACGCCCACCAGATCGGTGACAAAAATATTTTCAATCGGGAAACCGAGGTCGACTATCAGGTCCAGGCAGGCCAGCGCGGCTGCACCGGCGCCGGACACCACCAGCTTGGCATTCTTGATGTTTTTTTCTACGACCTTCAAGCCATTCAGTATGGCGGCCGCCACGATGATCGCGGTACCGTGCTGATCGTCATGGAAGACCGGTATCTTCATCCGCTCGCGCAGCGTGCGCTCGATGTAGAAACATTCAGGCGCCTTGATGTCTTCCAGGTTGATGCCGCCGAAGGTAGGTTCCAGCGATGCGATGATGTCGCACAGCTTGTCGGGATCGGTTTCATTGATTTCGATATCGAAGACATCGATGCCGGCAAATTTCTTGAACAGCACGGCCTTGCCTTCCATCACCGGCTTGGATGCGAGCGGGCCGATTGCACCCAAACCGAGCACCGCCGTGCCGTTGGTGATCACGCCGACGAGGTTACCGCGTGCAGTCAGGTTGCGCGCTTCCCCCGGGTCGCGCACGATCTCCTCGCACGC
>NZ_JAUSME010000209.1 GCF_030645555.1 Herminiimonas sp. | reverse complement strand
GATGGCGCGCAATGGCGAGCGCAGATCATGCGACACCGAATAGCTGAAGCTCTCCAGCTCCTTGTTCGTCAACTCCAGCTGCGCAGCACTTTTCTCGATCTCGCGCTGCGCGGTTTTACGATGCGCTATTTCCCACAGGATCAGCCAGAAAGCCGATATCAGCAGCGCCAGCGCCAGCAGATTACCGAGCAATATCCACAGCTTGGTTGATTTCGCCTCGGACTCGACCTGCTGCGCACGTTCCAGCAGCAACTTCTCTTCAAGAGAGATCATGCTATCGGCTTGCGCGCGCAATTGATCCATCAGCAACCGGCCCTGACCACCCACCAATTCCATGATTTCGGTGTTGCTGATCGCACTCCGGTCCGCCAAGGTATCTATCCCCAGGCGCAAGACACGCATTTTCTGGTCAGCCAGATTTTGCAATACATCAATCGAATCCCTCTGCGCAGGATTGTCGGACGTCAGTGCCCGCAATGCCGCAATCGCATTGGGAAGCTTGATGACTACATCATGATGCCCACTCAGAAAAACTTCGTCGCCAGTGATCAGGTAACCACGTTGCGCAGATTCTGCATCCTTCACATCGGATGCGACTTGATTGATTTGCTTGATGACGAGATGGGTGTGTTCGACCAGGCGTGAACTGTTCGCAAACTGCTCGACGCTGTAAAAAGTCACGAACGAAATCAGCAGCAGCAGCAGAAAAGCGGCAGCCAGCCCCAACTTGGTTAGCCACTCTTTCCTGATCCTTTGATGTGATCCAGATGCGATAGACATTTCCACCCTTGTCTGAACAATTTTTTCTTGCCTGATCAACGCCGAGCATGCGTTCATCACAACATCTTTTTATAAGGGGGTAGGTAGCTGAAAATTCGAAAAATGCCCTTGCTACCATCGCGGCGTCTGCCTCCTCCGCGTATCTAGTTTTAAATGATTCTAGTGTATAAATTTCGATCGCAGTTACATCTGATTGAAAATTTATGTGTCATGAGAAATAAGCGCGTTTCACTTTCGATGCCGCGCAGAGAAGCGCTCACCAAAGACATGTTAAATACACTATTTTTTCTCCCATAAACATGGCAAAACAGTGTAATTTTTTCAAAAAAAATAATCATTCGTCAACATGACAATGCAATTTACTGAATCGAAAAACTTTATTGCGCATTCGACAATATGACTCCCGGCTGTGAAGCATGCATAAGCAAATAGTGCCGATATATCGTTGATGACATTCAAAAACTGAATACAGTGCGCGCGAGGATTACAATATCGTCACCAGCAGTTTCAACACATTTGAATGGATAGCACGATGGAAAACGCCGTATACGACAACGCACTCACCGCATTGAAAAACCTTTTCGGCACACCGCGCCCTCTCGTCAACAAGAATGGCGCACGCTTCCTGCGCAACGGCACCATCACGATCTATCACACCGAACTCGCGCCCGGCAATGAAGCAGAAATCGCCTTCAATGTGCAGCCTATTGCCGCGCTCTATCACATACCGTCGGCAACACTGAGCAGTCTGCTCGATGAATGCAGGTACCTGACAGGCAAGCCAACCGAAACCAACAAGGCTCAGAACTGGCCGCGTATCGGCCTGGCGACGGAAGAAGATGTAGCGCGCGTGATGGAAAAGCTGTCAGCCGTGCTGGTCAAGTAAGGCTATTACACACGCTCCTGCCAGATTTGATCCGCGCGTATAAACTGGACACATCACTGGATGCGTCGCAGGTACGCCAAAGCGACAAGGAGAAAATGATGGACAAGCTGAACGTGCAATTTCACGTTTCCGTTTTGACCGTACCAGGCTTCATCACGGCAGATCAATTCCCGGAATGGCTGCATCGAGAAGCACGCGCCATCCAGGAACTGAGCGACGACGACAGCCTGACGATACTCAGATTGTTTCTTGCTGCACGCATCAAGGAAGCCTGGGGCCGCAAAAAACTGGATGTGCTGCTGCAAGCCATCACAGACAAATACCCGCACATCTTTCGGGTGGAAATGGTCGTCATCGACAACCAGCTCAATAGCGACGAGAAGGAACTGATACAGTCGGATGCAGAGTACGAACTTGCACAAATACTTGAAACGGTTAAACAGTTTCAGGAATTGAAGATAGCAAAAAGTAAATTGCATTAAGCAGATTGCATTAAGCCGATCCTGCAGCAACACCCTTCTCATTCCACGGTTCAGCATCGCAGCACCAGGGCAGCTATCCAGCGCACTGTCTGCTGAGTGCGCGTGCCCCATAATTCTGCTGTTTCAAGCGATACGCATAGTCAGCACAAGTGCATGTAAAAAATGCACGAGCACTTTTCACATTTGTATCGTCTTCTGTGTGTCTGAGCGCACATACACCCGTTGGTGCCGCGACCTATCCTGCGGCAGTGTCTTCAGTCTGCCAGCAACACGAACTTAAGCACCCATTCGAAAACATGAGGCCAGTGCCAGCGCACGATCTTTGGCATGCCCTGTTTTTCTGATGGAACACCTCAACGCACCGTAATCCAAACAGCTTCCTGAAAAGTCATCCTGTCGGGCTCGGCAGTGAGGTGACTGCATGTCCATTGAAATATAACGATTTAAAAGATCAAGAAATCAGATTGCTTCATGCATAAAAAATATCAGCATTTGAAAATCGCCAAATCAGGATTGTTATGTTTCTTATTGGGCTTGAGCGCAACAGGCATCGCGCATGCAGCCATTCCGCCAGCAGAATATGACGGTGTAATCCGCGCCGCGCGAGATGGCCAGACTGCATCTGCAGTAGAAAAACTGACCTTGTGGCACAACACGTATGGCGACGATCAAAAGATTCTGTACGACCTGGTAGTCGTGCTCGGCTGGGCTGGAGAGTTCAACACGGCGCTGGCCTACTACGATCAACTGCTTAAGGCAGACACCCCTGCTTACGTCTTGAAGTCACTCGCCTACTCGGCGGGTAAGGTGGCGCGCTGGAACGATGCAGAAAAAGCCTACCGCCTCGTCTTGCGCACGACACCCGGCGACTATGAAGCGCACGCCGGCCTGGTGGACGCGATGTTTGGACAAAAGCGTCCTGACGACGCGCTGCAGTATGTGCAGGGATTTTTACCAAAATTTACTTCTGCCTACAAAGCCAAAGATGTGCAGATGATCATGTTGCTGGGCTCCGTATATACGCGCCGCAGCGAACATCTGCTGGCGGCAAATGCCTATCAAAGTGCAGTACGACTGGATCCGCAATCACGGCTGGCCTTTCGCAGCTATGTCATGGCGCTGAACGCCGCCGGCATGTCTTATCTGGCTGCACGCACTGCCGACCGCAGGCTCGACTGGTTCAGCGCAGAAGAACAGCGTCAAATTGCACACGCTGGCGCAGGACGTACCGTCAACTTCGGGCAAAGCCAGTTGAACGTCGACTACAGGCAGCCGCGCTTCGCTAGCACCGATGCTGCACTGGATGAAAACCAGAAAGTCACGCAACGTTTCGGCGAACAGCCGGTTACCGAATTCGATCGGATGATTGCACTGCGCGACCGGCAACGCATGACCGAAGTGGTCGCGCTGTATCAATCGCTGCAGGCATCCAATATCGCTATCCCGCCTTATGCCAAAGCGGCCGCCGCCGATGCCTATTTATATCTGGAGCAACCGGAAACAGCGCGCGACCTGTATCTTTCCGCAATCGAAGAAGCGCGTGCCGGCGATGTCGCCACTATCGACGCGTGGCAAATCGGGCTGGCCTATGCGTACAGCGAAGTGGAACAACACGATCAGGCGCAACAGACGGCCGATCGCTTGTTTCTGGCGACGCCACCGTTCGCCAACGTCGGCATTCCAGGCGTGCAGGCACCGAATGAAGATTATCCGACAGCCGCCGTACTGACCGTGCTGGTACGCATGTATGCCGAGCGTTTGCAGGATGCAGAGAATCGCCTTGCTGTATTGCGCCAGCATGCACCATTCAATCAGCAGATCAGAGCTGCCTCGGCGGATTTGCATGTCGCGCGTGGACAGCCGCGTGCTGCCTTGAGCGAATACGAACTGATGCAGATCGACGATCCCAAGGCCCTCGGGCCGCAAATAGGTCGCGGCAATGCCTTGCTCGCATTGAATCAGTTCACCGATGCCAAGCAGGTACTGCCTGCCTTGCAAAACGACTATCCGGAAAACAAGGGCGTACAGAATTTTTCTCGCCAGCTCGATATTTACGACAGACCCTATCTGCAAGTCACCAGCACATTTGGTAAAGGCGGCGGCATCGCAGGCGCGGAATCAGTGGTCGATGCACGCCTCTATTCGGCTCCGCTGACAAATTCGCTGGGCGATCCGTATCGCGTGTTCAGCCATGTTTCTCATGCCGATGGCCACCTGAAGGCAGGCAGTGCAGGCAATACCCAGGTTGGACGCAGCAGAATCGGTGTCGGCATGGATTACCGTGTACGCGATCTGAGTCTGGCAGCAGAGATCAACCACGCCATTGAAAGCGCCAATCGCAGCGGCGTGGCATTTGCGATGACGAAGGATTTTTCCGATGCATGGCTGATGCGCCTGGAAGCAGATAGCAATGTCAACGACCTGTCTGCTGCTGCCTTCAACAATGATGTGACAGCCAAACGTTTGACAGCCGGACTGACCTGGCAGCAGAACGAAGCGCGCAGCATCGATGGCGAAATATCGAATACCCGCTTCAGCGACAACAACCGGCGCGACGCCGCCGCCCTGGCATGGACGGAACGCTGGATGAGTGGCCCGGTGTTCAAGCTGGACTCGATACTGGGATTGGCTACTTCCCGCAACAGCGCATCCAACGCCGTCTATTTCAATCCATCCAGCGACAGGGAAGCCACCGTCACGCTCGTCGCCGAATGGAAAACATGGCGTCGTTATCGCCGCTCGATGACACAGCAGGTGCAAGTGTACGGCGGACGCTACTGGCAGCAAGGTTTTGCGTCTGGCGCAACGTCCGGCGCGCAGTACGGCCACGCCTGGTCATTCGATGATGCCTTCACCTTGAGCTACGGCATCGGCAGCAGCAAGCATCCTTACGATGGCGCGCAAGAGAAACGCCATTACGGTTATCTGAATCTGAATTGGGCAATCAAATGAGCGACATCCTGATGAATACAGTAATCCGCATACGCGCTGCTACGAGCATATCAATACGGTGGCAAAAAATTCTGCTGTCCCTGCTGACGGCAGCACTATTGCCGCATGCAGCATATGCGCAGCAACCATCGACGGCCGCCCTCGCCACGCCGCGACTGCAGACACTGTTGCCGGCCAACGATACGCCGCAAACCTATCGCGTGCTGGCTTATCACGACATCCGCGACAATGTACGCGAGACCTTCAAGACGCGGCCGGAAGCGACCGCTGTCGATACGCAAGACCTGATACAACACCTGACCTGGATAGATCAAAATGGCTATCGCCCGGTCAGCCTGCAGCAGATCGTCGATGCGCGTGCCGGCAAGAAGCCGTTGCCCGACAAGGCGATTCTTCTGACCTTTGATGACGGCTTTGCCAGCGTCTATACCAAAGTCTTTCCCTTGCTCAAGCAGTTCAATTACCCGGCTGTCATCGCCATCGTCGGCGACTGGATACAAACGCCAGCGGATCGCGCCGTGCAGTTTGGCGATATACGCGTGCCGCGTTCTGAATTCGTCAGCTGGGATGAAATACGTGAAATGACCGCTTCCGGTTTGATCGAAGTCGCCTCGCACTCGCATGGCCTGCATCAAGGCATCATCAGCAATCCGCAAGGCAACCTGATGCCGGCAGCTGTCAGTCGCCTCTATCAGGTGCAGGACCCGCATTACGAAAACGATACCGCTTATGCACAACGCATCAAGGCCGATTTGCTGCGCAGTTCAAAACTGATAGAACGTGAAACCGGCAAGCGTCCGCGCGCAATCGTCTGGCCTTATGGCGCCAACAGCCATATCGTCAATAAAATTGCGGCAGAAACCGGCATGCCGATTTCGCTCAATCTGGAACCCGGCCCGAACACACCCAAAGACGATCCCTCACGCATACGCCGTTCACTGGTGGTATTCGATACCGGCCTTGCGGGGCTGACGCAATTGCTGCGGCAACCGGCCAGCTACGACGGCCTCGAGCAACCGCTGGAACGCGTGATCCATGTCGACCTCGATTATGTCTACGATGCCGATCCGCTGGTGCAGGAAGCCAACCTGTCCAAACTGCTGGATCGCATCTATCGCCTGCATCCAAGCACGGTTTATCTGCAGGCATATTCCGATCCGGATGGCGATGGCGTGGCAGACGCGATGTATTTCCCAAGCCGCAACATGCCTATGCGCAGCGATCTGTTCGCACGCGCCGCATGGCAATTGCAGACCCGGGTCGGCGTGCGCATCTTTGCCTGGATGCCGGTCATGGCTTTCAAGTTGCCGTCATCGCACCCAGCCGCCATTCACCTGGTGCAAACCATGACAGGCGCGCCGGCATCGGCGTCACAGAATCGTTACCTGCGTCTTTCGCCCTTCGATCCCGTCGCGCGCAAGGCCATCACGGAAATTTATGAGGATCTCGGCAAGCATGCAATTTTTGCCGGCGTCCTGTTCCATGACGACGCCACGCTGTCGGATTACGAAGACGCCAGCCCGGCCGCGCTCGCCGTCTATCGCGATCAATGGAAGTTGAAAGGTTCATTGCAGGACATACGCAACAATCCGCAGGCGCGTCGTACCTGGGCTACGCGCAAGACTGCATATCTGAGCGAGTTCACAATGCATCTGGCAGACACGCTGCGCATATACCAGCCTGCCTTGCAGACAGCGCGCAATCTCTACGCGCAACCGGTGCTCAATCCTGAAGCGGAAGACTGGTTTGCGCAAACACTGCCAAATTTCCTCGCCACCTATGACTACACCGCCATCATGGCCATGCCTTATATGGAAGGTGCAGCAGAACCCACTGTGTGGCTGGATCAGTTGATCAGCAAGGTCAAACAAACACCCCATGCATTGCGCACGACAGTGTTCGAACTGCAAAGTCGCGACTGGAAAACCGGCAAGCCGATTCCATCCAATATCTTGGCGGCACAACTGCGTCAGCTACACAGCGCTGGCGCACGCAACCTCGGCTATTACCCGGACGACTTCCACGCCAATCAGCCGGAAGAGCACATCATCAAACCCGAAATATCGGTGGAAACCCATCCGGTTCGAAAGTAAGCCATGCAATTTGAAAACATCCTGTTTGGATTCACCTTCTATTACCCGCTGTTCATGGCCTACGTATGGATCATCGGCGGCATTACCTACTACCTGCGTTACGAGCGCACCGGATTGCATCAAACCGATCCGCTCGCCGAACTCACGTCACTGCCATCGGTTTCCATCATCGTTCCCTGCTTTGACGAAGGCGATAACATCCGCGACGTCGTCGAGGCCTTGAGCACACTGAATTATCCTAACTACGAAATCATCTGCGTCAACGATGGCAGCAAGGACAATACAGGCGTCATCCTCGATGAGTTAATGCAAACGCACCCTATGCTGCGCGTGGTTCATCAAGCGCGCAATCAGGGCAAAGCCGTCGCCCTGAATACCGCAGCCCTGATCGCGAAAAGCGAATTCCTGATGTGCATCGATGGCGATGCGATACTGGATCGCGATGCCATTCCATGGCTGCTGCAGCATTTTGAAAACGGCCCGCGCCTCGGTGCCGTCACCGGCAATCCGCGCATCCGCACGCGCTCAACCCTGCTCGGACGTCTGCAGGTCGGCGAATTTTCCTCGATAGTCGGTTTGATCAAACGCACGCAAAGGATTTACGGCCGGCTGTTCACAGTATCCGGCGTCGTCACGATGTTTCGTCGCCGTGCCCTGCTCGATGTCGGATTCTGGAGTCCGGAAATGCTGACCGAAGACATCGATATCAGCTGGAAGATGCAGTTGCATCACTGGGATGTGCGCTTCGAACCGCGTGCACTGTGCTGGATACTGATGCCGGAGACGCTCAAGGGGCTGTGGCAGCAACGCCTGCGCTGGGCGATGGGCGGCATCCAGGCGATAGCCAAGTACGGCTATATCTTTGGCGCATGGCGCTTGCGCCGCATGTGGCTCATTTACATTGAATACATCATGTCAGTGCTGTGGGCCTTCGCGATGGGCACGGTATTGATGTTGTGGCTGCTCGATCTATTCATTCCGCTGCCGGAAAAATGGCAGGTGGCAATCATACCGAGCTGGCACGGTGTAGCGATCGGTACTACCTGTTTGCTGCAGGTATTAACCGGCATGATACTCGACCGCCATTACGACAAGAAGGCATTCCGTCATTACTTCTGGATGATCTGGTATCCGCTGCTGTACTGGATGCTCAATATGTTCACCACCATCTGGTCTGTGCCCAAGGTTCTATTCCGTCGCCGCGGCAAACGCGCAGTCTGGGTCAGCCCGGATCGCGGCCTCAGCCCAGTCGACTCACGCAATACCGGGACGGCGGCCGACGGCGTGATGCGTCCGGCACCATTGCAAACATCCATCGCCAAGGTAGATCAACCATGAAGACTAAAAAAGACAGACCGCGCCTGAAGCTCATATTAAACATGCCCGGTCTGGTATCGATGCCAAGCAAAATCGGCAGCGGCCTGTTCACCGTCGTGTTCTGGGGATTGTTTCTCTATCTGTGGGTACCGCTCATTACCCTGGTCGCCTGGGGTATGGGCATCTACCATGCATACAGCGAAGTACAGTACGCGCAGGAGCTGCTTAATCTGAGGCATCTGCTCTTTACCTACAGCATGGTGGTGGTGCTGCTGTGCGGCTCCCTGCTCTTGTGGGCACTCAAGGAATACCTGCGCTTTCGCGACTCAACGCGACGACACGTTCCGATCCCGGTTGCAACCACAGAGCTTGCCGACTATGCCAGGCTGGATGCAGAACATATCGTTCAATGGCAGGGAATACGCAGGATGGTTGCGCATCATGACGAACATGGACACCTGCGCGAGATGGCCGTGCATGCCGCCAGAACAGAAGCCACTCCCAGAGTCGCTTGACGAAACAACAGCGCAAGGCTGTCAGTGATTTTTTTGCCCGAGGTGGACATCCTTTGTTACAACAAAGCTGGCAAAGCAGGATAGGCGCATCGTAAGATAGATACGTAATCCCAAACAAGAGATCAAAATGAAAAAGCTGACAGCAAGCATCATCCTCATTACATGCTCACTCACAGCCTGCGCTGTAGACGATGGTTACGGCTATCGCAATCAGGGCGGCACCTACATAGAGCAACGCAGCTACGGCAGTTCCATAGGCGGCACGACCTGGTATCGCGAAGAAGTGCCGTATTACCCCAACACCCCCAATTACGATCGCAACCGCAACGGCATCCCGGATAACCGCGAAATTGATCGCAATCGCAATGGCATACCAGACAGCAGAGAGATAGACCGCAATCGCAACGGGATACCCGATCAGCGGGAAGCAGACCGCAACCATAACGGCGTACCAGACCAGCGTGAACTGGATCGCAACCGCAACAACGTACCTGACTACAAGGAGCGCGACCGGGACCGGGATGGCATACCGGACTATAAAGACCACCGTCCGGGTAATTTTTACAGTCGCTAACGTCGCATCAGCGGAGCGCGCCCTTCGATACAGGCAGCTCGCGAAAAACAGTCGAAAAAAAACGCGCCTACTTTACGTGGCGCGTTTTTTTGCATTTACTTCTTATTTTGTATCTTCATCCGCAGTGCTGGAGGCAGCTTTGTCTTTATCCGCACGCGTAATCGTTTTGCCTGAATGGACAGGATCTTCACCAGGTACCGTTTCATGAACGATAGTAGGACGATGCGAACGATCCTTCAATTCGTCGTCTTTGTTTTTTGCTTCGTTATTTTGCTTGGTCATGAATGTCTCCTCTGGGTAAGGGGTAATTGATCCTACAGCGTATCACCACCAGCAAGCTCAGACAAGCTGGCTCTTCATGCAGGAATAGAGCTATGCCGTTGGGCTGCACGACAAGGCTAACCGCCATGAAAGCCTCGCAGGATTTCATCTTCAGGCTTGTTGGGATCCACGGTCGAATCGTTTGTTCTCGCAGGCGAATCAAGCTTATGGCTATCTTCAGCGTTTTGTCGCAGCTTCTCTTTCGATACTTCCGGCGGCTCCGGATTGGCATTGTTCAGATTGACCCCTTCAGCGTTTCCTTCAGGGTCTGTAGCAGCCGCATGGTCTGCACTGATGCGCCGGGATGGATTGTGCCCCGGCTGCTGCGAACCTGATTTTTCTGCCTGCTCAACCGGAGTCTGGGTCTGCTTAGACTTGCGGTCAGAATTGCTTACTTCGATTTTGCGCTCGGTCATGGCAATCCCCTTCATTGATGATCTTCCATTGTGCGGCTTCGTTTCCCTGGTGCGCATCAGACAACATGAGCATCGCTTGTGGGAATCCGGGAAGGCTGTCACTAGCCGTGACGCAAAGACGATGATAGACAAAGCTCAACGATCAAAAGTACTCAGTCGCAAACGAACGAGAATATTTCAGTAACTTTGCTGTAGCGCGACAGGAAGTCCCTTCTAATATCCCATAGATGTGCGATTGCTCACTTTGATCACGTATGGCAGCATGCTACATAACTTGCTATAAAATTCTCCTGGGCACGGGATCCTGGCGAAAACAATAAATATTCTCTAACGGAGAAGCGCATGCCAACTTCACTTTCCAAGTTTAATCTTTATGTG
>NZ_JAUSME010000204.1 GCF_030645555.1 Herminiimonas sp. | reverse complement strand
GGTCGACATGCCGACCGCGGTGGCGCACAAGATCGTCATGCCGCATCTGGCGGAATTTGTCGCGCAGTACCCGCATGTGCAAATCGAGATCAGCAGCGTCGATCGCCGGGTCGATGTGGTGCGGGAAGGATTCGATTGCGTGTTGCGCGTCGGCGATACCGTCGATGCGTCGCTGATTGCGCGCAAGCTGGGTGCGTTTCAAATGGTCAATTGCGCCAGCCCGGCTTATCTGAAGCAATACGGCATGCCGCAGTCGCTGGACGATCTGGCCTCGCATCAATTGATACATTACACACCGGTGCTCGGCATGCGCTCTGCCGGTTTCGAATATGTCGTCGATGGCAAAACAATTTCGCTGCCGATGTCGGGCGCGGTCACCGTCAATAATATCGAAGCCTATGAAGCGGCATGTATGGGTGGTCTCGGGATCGTACAGTCGCCGCTATCCGGCCTGCGCGATCATCTTGAAAATGGCCGACTCGTCAGCATCCTGCCTCAATACATCCCGGCGCCTATGACAGTTTCGCTGCTGTACTCACATCGCCGCCATCTGCCACAACGCGTGCGGATATTCATGGATTGGCTGGCCAACCTGATGGAGCAACACTATCCATTTTTAAAATAAAAAAGAAGACGCATGCATGCGTCTTCTTTTTTTTCGCTCTCTTTTCTCTATCCGATTATTTTCATTTGACGATGCTTACCGAATCAGACTTTCACGCGCAGCTGAACTGATCGCCACCACCGCAGGATGCGACAACTGTCTTTCCACCGAAATGGCATAGAACTGTTCCGTCACTAGCGTGGTACGGCCGATTTCAGTCACGCCATACTGCTTCTTGATTTGCTCGGCGACTGCTGACGGGGCGGCAAAAATTCCCTTGCCGGCTTCGCCAAATGCCTGCAGCAAGGCGCCATCGTCAAACTCGCCGATGATGCGCGGATGCACTTTTTCCTTTTCAAACCAGCGTATCAGGCGCGGCCGCACCGCAGCGTCTTCACCCGGCATCAGGAAAGGCGCGCCATCCAGGCTTTTCGGGAAACCCTTCTTGTATTGTTTCGCCAGTTCTGCCGTGGCAAAAAACGTCACGCCGCATTCGCCCAGCAAATGGTTATAGCCGCGCACGTCGATATTGGCCGGCATCGGGCTGTCTGCAATCACGATATCGAGCCTGTGCACGGCGAGGTCGGCCAGCAGATTGGTCAGCTTGCCTTCGCGGCAAACGATGCGCAGCGATTCCGGCAACTCCATCGCCGGCTCCAGCAACAGATAGGCAATCGCCTTGGGTACCGCATCGGCGACGCCGACGCGGAATTGCAGTGGCCAGCCGCCCGGCCTGAAGCGCAGCACTTCCTGCAACTCCTCGCCTAGCGTAAAGATTTCATCGGCATAACCGAGCACCACGCGCCCGGCATCGTTCAATTCCAGGCGCCGTCCTATCCGATTGAATAATTTGTAGCCGAGCACGTCTTCAAACAAGGTGATCTGGCCGCTGATGGTTTGCGGCGTCAAGTGCAGGCGTTCGCTTGCACGCCCTATGCCGCCTGATTTCGCCACCACCCAGAAGTAATGCAAATGCTTGTAATTCATTGTGCCCATCGCCACTCTCACTTCAGTTTTTACGAACGAAAATCTGATTATATTCGAATTTTCAAGAAAATAAAGAGTGCGTAAAGTTGCCATTCTTTATACTTCACAGCAGGCAGGCAGAGGCAAACGCGAAGCCGGATCATGCAGCTCTGCATGACGCGCTTCCCGCCCGACTTGCCTGGATACACAAACCGCAACAAGCGGAAAATGACCGGACAGCGGCTGATTTTTCTTGTTTTACTGATACGCCCTGCCATCCCTGGATGGCGGGCAAACATCGAGGATACAAGTAATGAAATGTCCAAGCTGCAGCGAAATGCGCCTGCTCACGTCGGATCGACATGGGATAGAAATCGACTACTGTCCGAATTGCCGTGGCGTATGGCTGGATCGCGACGAACTCGACAAACTGATCGATCGTTCCGCCGAAGCGCCAGCCGCAAGCCGCCATCGCGGCGAGCACAGCCACAAACAGGATGCAGCGCTGCATGGCTATAGCAAGGAAGGCTATGGCCAGAAAAACAAAAAAGACTTGATAGGCGAATTGTTCGATTTCTGATGGCGTCGCCGCCCCGGCGGGCCGGTTTCCTGCCACCACACTGCCTGCTCTGCACTCTCGGTCTCTGCCCGGCGCACGCTGCCATAGATGAAAATTTTCCAGCGCACATCCATGCCCAATGCTTTAAAGTAGCGGACGTCAGCGGTCATCAAGCACGCGAAAACAAGACTATAGGAATCATCTCAATGAATACAGCACTGGCAGCACTGGAACGTTTGCGCGAAGGCAACCGCCGCTTCGTGGCCGACATCCGCAATGATGAACACACCTCTGCACACACACGCCGCCAGCAAGTCGCCGATAGCCAGGAACCGTTTGCGATCATACTGGGCTGTTCCGATTCACGCGTACCGGCGGAAATGGTATTCGATCAGGGCCTGGGAGATTTATTCGTTATCCGCGTAGCGGGCAATATCGTCGCGCCCTCGCAAGTCGGCAGCGTCGAATTTGCCGCCGAGCGCTTCCGTACAAAACTGGTGGTCGTGCTCGGGCATTCACAATGCGGTGCGATTCTGGCCACGCTGGAAGAGTTGAAAAGACCGAGTGAAAACCAGTCGCGCAATCTGAAATCGATAGTCGACCGCATCAGTCCTTCTGTGGCAACCTTGCTCGAAACGGACTTGAAGCACGACCATGATGCGCTGGTCCATCAATCGGTGCGCGCCAACATACGCGCCTCGGTCAATCATCTGCGCCATGGTTCAGACTTGCTGGAAAACCTGATTCAGAATGAAGGCTTGCTGGTCGTCGGCGCCGAGTATTCGCTGGAAACCGGCGCTGTCGAATTTTTTGATGGCATACCGGCCGGCGCTTGAATCCCTGTTCCGACCTGCATCTGGGCTGGCGGCTGTGCCGTCAGCCAGCCGTCATCAGTATTCCAGGCTCAGCGTAATCGAGCCGAAATTCTGCGCATCCTTTTGTTCACGGAATTCCTTGCTGCGCAGGATATGGGCATAGGTGATCTTGCCGCCTACCCACTGCCACGCAAGACCTGCCGCCACATCGCCAACCAGATAGCGTTTCGACACGCTATGGCTATCGGAAAAGGTATTCCCGTCGAGGAAAATATCGCGCGCCACTGCACGGCCATCGACGGCAATGAAAGCATGCACGCCGCCATCCGACAGGCGGCGCGATTGATGCTCGGGCAGCGGCGCATTACTGTCGCTGGCCGGACGTATAGGCGAAGTGCCGAAATCGTTAGGTAAATAACTGCCGATGCGCATTTCCATCCCGGCATTCAGGTAAGTCTTCACATTACCCAGGCTAAAGCCATAGTGCGTGATCGCATCGATTTTCGGCCAGCCGGGGTTGGAGATTTCCAGCACCCTCATTTTTCTTTCTTTCACCAACTGGATGCCGAGTTCGTTCCTGAGCTGATTACCCCAGCCGTTGAAGTGCTCGATATCACGTATCTGATGTATCCAGTTTTGCGCCTCGCGCGCCATTGATGCCGGGCCGACCATACCGACATCGATTTCAACCACATCCATCTGTTTTTCAGTGCGCGCATTGTAGGCAAGCCCCAGGTACAGCCAGCCTGCATAAGGCCGGTCATCCTTGATCAAGTCAGTGCGCTTCTTGTCGGTAGGCGTGTACATCGCCTGCCCCGCACTGACCACCATATTGCGTGTATCGAAGGCGCCGGGTTGCACCGTTTCCGAAATGCGATTGAGCTGGCGCACCCATTTCGGCAGGCAAGGATCGTTGATGTAATCCTCCAGATTGGCAGAGATCCATGAGAACTTCATGCCGCTCGTGTAATTGCGATCCGTCCCGGTGAACATATCGTTTTCATAATAAAAATTGAACACGTCCGGATAATTCTTCAGCGCCCTCACGCCAGGCTTGCTCGTGCAGGTTTCGCTATTTTGCTCCTCTGCCTGCGCAGTGAGACTAAAAAGCAGCAGGAATGCCGCCACAGAAATATGGAAAAAACGAGCTATATGCATGAGATTTAAATCTGGATATGATTTTATTTGTTTGATATGTACTGGCGAAAACGTAAATCCAGTCGCACTGCCCACGCCCCCTGGCGGCAGGATGGCACAGACTACTTGTGCCCACTTGCTACGTCAAGGTGGCGCTGCATATGATTAACAGCTGCGCCAGTATCCAGGCTTGTTCTTTTAAGCGTTAAACTGAATGCTCATTCTTATTTTCAGGATCGCAAGATGAAACCATTTCACGCAACGATCGCCTTGCTGGCCATGTGCCTGCTTGCCAGCGGCTGCGCAAAAAAACTCCAGCCAGACAATCTCCCTGCGCTGTCCGGTTATGTGACGGGCAGCGTCGCCTATCGTGAACGCATTGCGCTGCCGCCGGATGCGAAGATAGTCGTGAGTCTGGAAGATGTCAGCCGCAGCGATAAAAGCGCAGCCTTCGTCGCCCAGCAAACCTTGCGTCCCAGCGCGCAAGTTCCTGTCCTGTTCAATCTGCGCTACATCCCGTCCGCCATCAACAGAAAGCATAGTTATGCAGTGCGCGCAGCCATACTGGATAGTGAGGATGAGTTGATGTGGGCCTCGACTGCATCCTATCCAGTCTTGTTCAACGAGCCGGAAAAACCGCTCGCCATCGTGATGGAACGCGTAATCCATCCTGATCCTGTTGCAACGCCACCCGTACACACCAGCATAGGATACAAATGCGACGAGATTGAATTCATCGCGAAATTCGAAGCGAACATCGTGCAGATACTGTTGCCGGCACGGACCCTGACGCTGCCACGCGTGATTTCCGGCTCCGGCGCACGTTACACCGACGGCGTCACGACATTCTGGAGCAAGGGCGACACGGCATTGTTTGAAATGAATGGCGTCAGCTACAAAGGCTGCAAGGCAGATCCACTGCCTACGCTATCGAAATAACTACGCCCATATTACGGCTGGCGCAAACGCGCTGGCGACAGGATCAAGGCAGGCCCAACACCCACAAGGCATCGCGCTGCAAGCAGAAGCAGCGCTTTTCTGCTGCGCTCAGGCGCTTCATTGCATACTCGGCTTTGGACGCCGTCGAACGATCCGGATATTCAACAACCGCCAGCAGGCGGCGCGGTGGATGCGAGCGCGTGTAGCGCGCGCCCTTGCCCTTTTCATGCGCGGCGTAGCGTGCCGCCACATCGACTGCGATGCCAGTGTAGATGCTGCCATCGCGGCATTCCAGCAGATAAAGAAACCATGTCATGGCGCAATAGTATCAAGAGCGTATACATCTGCACATCGCGGCATGCCTGCGCTTTGCAAAACAATTCCTGATCGAAGTTTGGCTATACTGGAGCGACTCCATTTGCATCCGGGTGATTTCCATGACAACCATCTACTCCGGCATACGTTCATCGTTGCTGTGCATCGCGCTCTTGCTGTCCGCTGCTGCAGCCAGCGCAGCGGAACCCGTACTGGAACTGTCTTTCAGCAAACAGCACCAGCAGCTGACGCGCAGCGACTTGCTCAAGCATCCAGCCTTGCGCACGATTACGGTTCCGGCCGATTCCGCCTACCAGCGGGCGATGCAATACCGTGCCCTGCCCTTGCTGGCTATCCTGCGCGACTTGCGCGGCGTCGATACCGTGCAATTCAAGACCGAGCATGGTTTCGTTGCGAATATCCCGGCACAGTTACTGTCCGGCCCGGCAGAACCATGGCTGGCCATCGAAGCGGCGCATGCGCCATGGCCGGCACTGAAAGCCGGTGGGCGGAGCGCGGGGCCGTTCTATCTGGTCTGGCTGGCACCTGAAAAAAGCGCCATCTCGCCTGAGCAATGGCCGTACCAGATTGCCGCGATCAGTGAAGTAGCCGCGCTGCAAACCCGCTATCCGCAAATCCTGCCGGACCCATCCCTAGCCAGCGACAGTGCGCAATATCGCGGTATGCAAGCCTACATCACCAATTGCGCAGTCTGCCATCAAGTCAATGGCGGCGGCGATGCCCAGGTCGGGCCGGATTTGAATCGCCCCTTCAATCCGACTGAATACTTCCAGCCGGAATTCCTGCGCAAATTCATACGCAATCCAGCCGCGGTACGCACATGGCCGCAGTTAAGGATGCCGGGATTTCCTGAACAGGTGTTAAGCGATGCGCAGCTTGATGATGTGCTGGCCTACCTGCGTCACATGGCGCAACGCAAGTAGATTGCTGAGGCAGTTTGATTTGATGTAACGCCTGGGGATGGCGCTGGGATGGTGCCTAGTGCGACTCCGCCGGCACGCCGGTAAAGAAGCGCGACTGCATTTCTTCCAGCCCCAGCGTTTGCAAGACTTCCTGCAAGCGCTCGGTCGGACGCTTGCGCGGCAAGTCCTTGTAGCTGGCTATGATCAATTCGTTTTTCATCGAATGTTCCCAACCCACCAGCTCCGTCACATTGACTTGATAGCCATGCGCTTCGAGTTGCAGGCAGCGCAATACATTCGTGACCTGGCTGCCGAACTCGCGCGTATGCAAGGGATGGCGCCAGATTTCCGTCAACGCATTCTTCGCCAGCGTCTGGCCCTTGTTTTTTTTCAACACCGAGGCAACTTCAGCCTGGCAGCACGGCACCAGCACGATGAATTTTGCCTGCTTCTGCAGGGCGAAATGGATCGCATCATCGGTGGCGGTATTGCATGCATGCAGCGCAGTGACGATATCGATTTTTTCCGGCAGGCGATCCGAAGTGATTGATTCGGCGACTGACAGGTTCAGGAAAGACATGCCGGGGAAATTCAGTTTTTTCGCCAAGGCTTGCGATTTCTGTACCAGTTCGTCACGTGTTTCTATGCCGTAAATGTGCGAGTTATCCTTGCGCTCCTTGAAGAACAAGTCGTACAGGATGAAGCCCAGATAGGATTTGCCGGCGCCGTGATCGGCCAGCGTGATGTCAGGATGATCGGCCTGTATCTCCAGCAACAGCGGTTCTATGAATTGATACAGATGATAGACCTGCTTGAGCTTGCGCCGGCTATCCTGGTTCAGCTTGCCGTCGCGCGTGAGGATATGCAATTCCTTCAACAACTCTATCGACTGGCCGGGTCTTATTTCATGCGCTTCCTTGCTGGCGTCCTTCGTTGCATCCTTGCTGGCTGCTTTTGTTGCTGGCGTTTTACTCATCTGGCTGACTTCCGTGATCTTGGTGTGCGCCCACTATAGGGATTTTGCCGGCCAGCGGCAAGTTCCATCCCGACCAGCGCGGGAACTATGGCTGCATCCCTGCAGTCGGACCTAGCGCTGCTGCGATGGCAGCGGAAAATACTGATAAGCTTCGCGTCGCGCAGATATTCCGCCATGCTGACGTCGCTCTTGCGAAACTGACATGGTTTTCTTGCCATGTAGACTTGCCCACACATATCCACGCTGCCTATATTTTGCCCAACAGATTCATTTTTCACAAAAGACTCGCTTGTTACTGCGCCCTGCTGTTTGCATGCTGCCTGCCGACGCTGACGCAAGCGCAGGCCGCCGCCGCTTACACCGTCACCATCAGCGGCGCAGGCAAGCTGGATACGCTGCTGAAAGACCATCTGGAAATCAGCCGCCGCCTCTCGACGGATGCATTGAGTGCAGAAGAAGTGCAAAGACTGGTCGAAATTGCGCCAGACCAGATACGCGCACTGCTGGCGACCGAAGGCTATTTCTCCCCCACCATTACACATGCACTGGATCAGCAGACTACGCCGTGGCAGGCGCGCTTCGATATCGCGCTGGGTGCAGCAACCACGATAGCGTCGGTCAACATCGTTTTCAGCGGCGACATCACGCAAAACAATCAGCCGCGGGCGGAACGCTTGCGCAGTCTGTGGAGCTTGCAAGTCGGCGACATCTTTCAGCAAAAAGCCTGGGATGAAGCCAAGAACAGCTTGCTGAAAGCCTTGCTGGTCAGGGACTACCCTGCTGCCAGCATCACGCAAAGCCAGGTCCGCATAGACCCGGCGAGCAATAGCGCAGCGCTGACGCTTGAAGTCGATTCCGGCCCGGCATTCACCTTCGGGGCATTGCAGATCGCCGGCTTGCAACGTTATGCAAGCAGCATGGTGGAAGAACTGAACCCGATCAAGGCGGGCGAGCCGTATTCCCAGGAAAAACTCAATGAATTGCAGGCGCGCGTGCAAGACACGGGCTATTTCCGCTCCGCATTTGCCACTGTAGAAATCAATCCGCAGCAGCCGCACGATGTACCGGTCCGGCTCGACCTCACTGAAAACGAACGCAAACGCCTGTCGCTGGGCCTGGGCTTTTCGACCGATTCCGGCGCGCGCGGACAGGTGAAATGGCTCAACCGCAATTTCCTCGGCCGCGACTGGCGGCTGGAATCGCAGCTGCGGGTAGACCGGGATACGCGCGTGCTGGGCTCGGATGTCTATCTGCCGGCGCTCAAGAATGGCTGGCGTCCCAGCGTAGGCGCGCATTATGAATACACCGATAGTGCG
>NZ_JAUSME010000203.1 GCF_030645555.1 Herminiimonas sp. | reverse complement strand
CACCCCTCCGCGG
Source organism: Herminiimonas sp. (assembly GCF_030645555.1). GTDB lineage: Bacteria > Pseudomonadota > Gammaproteobacteria > Burkholderiales > Burkholderiaceae_D > Oxalicibacterium. Next base: position 8,653 of record NZ_JAUSME010000203.1, on the reverse strand, counting down.
GGAACCCCAAACTATATGGGAGTCGACACCCTTTGTCAACAACTGGAAGAGATTTGCCGCTTAATATTTTTCCAAACGGATATTTTTTACCTGACCCAAGGAAACAAGCTGCGCTTAAAAACGCGTCTCCCTTGCCGCACGAAGGAAATTATCCAGAATGGGCGTGCAATCGAGCAACTCGGCGCCGCCTGCGCGATGAAATTCCGGGTGCCATTGCAACCCCATCACAAAGCGGGATTTGGTATGCCGCACCGCCTCAACGATATTATCGCCTTGCGAAATCGCTTCTATCATCAAGTCACGCCCCAGATCGCGTACCGCCTGATGATGGATGGAATTAACCAAAGGCGCAGTCTGCCCGGCAAACAATGACGCCAGCGACGACCCGGGCGGGAACTGGATAGCATGGCGATGGCTGTCATACAAATCATTCACATGCGGACTCGCTTCGGGCACATCGGACGCGATATCCTGGTACAAGGTGCCGCCGAAGGCGACATTGATCAACTGGCAACCGCGGCATATACCCAGCACCGGTTTTCCCGCTTCGACAAATTCATGCAGCAATTCCAGCTCGTACATGTCGCGCGCACTGTCGCCACTCCATTCCGGACGGGTGGCAGTCTGTGAATATGTCTGCGGAGCAACGTCGGCGCCGCCCTGCAAGACCAGGCCATCCAGATGTTTCGCGTAATCGCGCAGACGGATCTTGCTCGGGTGTAGCAAGCCATTCGTATTCACGGTCGGGATCATCAGCACCAGCACATCGCGCGACATTACCCACTGCGCAATCGATTCTTCCAGATATTGCAGGGTTTTAGCCTGCAAGCCGCGGGCGCCTGCTTGCGGGTGAAAAATACGCGCTGAAATACCGATCTTCAGCGTGCGCTGGGTCAGGCGCCGCCCAACCTGATCCGACATGCTTTGCACGCGCGCCGAAAAAATACGCCAGGCCTGCTTCCAGGGCGTGTCGCCCGGCATCAGATAGGCGGGGGCGTTATTCTTGCTGAATTCCAGGCTGGCTGACGGGACAAAAGGGGCGGATGCAACACGTGCAGCCTGGGGCGCTGCGGATGCAGGCTGGTCGGCAGCAGAGGCTGCATCTTCGGCAGAAACGGGAGGAACAGGCGGCAAATTACTATCGGCAGTGTCGGACATGGCATCACTTTAAAATCGGGACTAGGTAGACTACGGATCGCATCAATTTATCCGCAGGTGTCGCAACGCGCATCAAAATACTTCAAAAACCGCACAACATCGGCAAAATCACTACTTAATCCAGCCATTTTACTCAAACTGCAAACATCCTCTTGCGTACTCAGCGGCGCAAGCTGTGGCGCGCCAGACAACACCACTCAGCGCCAGTCGCTGAAGTGCATAATACGCGCAGCAGTCCCAGTACTCACAGCATCCGTCAATTTCTTACTTTAAAACATCATGCTTACCATTTATCACAATTCGCGCTGCTCAAAATCGCGCGAGGCACTGGAACTGACGCAACAGTTTGCGGCACAGCATCAACTCGCGCTGGAAATAGTCGATTATCAGAAAACGCCGCTGACCCTGGCGCAGTTGACTGAACTGCAGCAGTTGCTGCAAGTGGAAAAACCCGTCAGCGTGCGTGACATGGTGCGCGAGCATGAGGCGCTGTTTGCGACACTGGGACTGCAACAGGCCGATGATGACGCCCTGCTGCAGGCACTCGCGGACCATCCGCAATTGCTGCAAAGGCCGATAGTGCGCTGCAATGATCGCGCGCTGATCGCACGGCCGCCGGAATCACTGCAGACTTTCCTGCGCCTGCCTTGAGACAGGTGCAGGCCGCCAATCAGGTTTCGGCGGCCGGCAATTCTGCGGGCGGCTCAGGCTGGGCAAAAGGCGTGACGGAAATATCGTCTATGCCACTAATTTTGTATTTTCCAAGTATCTCGCGGTACATGCTGTCGAGCAGCGAGAGTCGGGTATTGCGCGGGTCCAGACGGCGCGCATCGGCGACATAAAACCGCGCCTTCTCGCCCAGCTGCTTGTCCCAGCCCAGCTTGTCCAGGCATTTCAATGCCGCCACCGCCGCATTGAATACTACCTGCGGGTTGTCCGGCAATTTTTCCGCCGCCTCCGACATCAAGACAACCGCGCCCTGGAAATCGCCCAGGCGCGCTTTTTCTGCGCCGGAAGAAACCATCTCCACCACCTGGCTCTTGCTGGCATGCGTGACGCGCTTGACCAAGTCCTCGCGCCCGCCTTCCTGCAACAAGCGCATTGCACTACTCATTGCAGCAGCAGTGGGCGCATTGCCAACCACCGAAGTCATGACATCGATGACGCCCTGCTCCTTGCCGCTTTCCAGACAACTCTTGGCCAGGGTCAGCTTGGTATCGTTGCTCAAGCCTATCGATTCTTTACACGCCAGCAGCGCCGCTTCCAGCTCTTCGCTTTCCTGCTCTGCATCGCCGTTATGCTTGTGCAGCAGCGCGCTCGCTATCGCGCGGCAGGCGGCGGTTTTCTTGAGGCCGGACAGGGACTTGGCGAGATCACGTATGAGGCCGGGAACCAGCTTGGTTTCACCCTTGGCCAGCGACGTTTCAACCAGGCTCACATGATCTTCCGGCTCGCGGAATTCGGAAAACCTGGCCTTGTTGACCACTTGCTGAAAATATCTATGCGAGACTTCGACATCACCGGCGCGCTGCGCGACCTTGCCCAGGTTGCGCAAGCGCCGCAAGGCATACGGCGAGCGCGCCACCGCACGTTCCAGCGTCGCCTGCGCCTGCGTCAAATTGCCTCTTGCCTCCTGCGTCCTGGCGAGCAGATCATAGGCTTCGAGGTATTCTTTCTTGCTCTCGACCAGTTCAGCCAGCTTTTCTTCCGCCTCTTCAAACCGCTCTTGCATGAACAGGGTGCTGGCCAGGCCAAGATGCGCCCAGGGAATGGAGCGCTTGGCCAGTAATTCGGTATAAATTTCTTCCGCCGCATTCACCTCGCCCAGCGTCATGTGCATCTCTGCCCGCAGGCGCAGAAAATCGATACGATACGATGGCTGCGTGCGCTCGCCTTCCTGGCACACTTCTATCGCCTCGCTGAGATTGCCCAGTTCGATCAGGCGATACACCGGCATCAACACATTGCGCCGGTCGACAGCCTTGCCGATGCGCTCCATCAAGGTGTCGGCAGTAAAAGGCTTCAACACATAATCATTGAGCGCCAGCTCGGCCACGCTCACTACCTTGCCATGGGTGCGCTCGGCCGTGACAATGATGAACACGGTCGATAGCGGTATCAACTTGTTATGCCGCAAATCCTCCAGCAATTGCTGGCCATCCTGGCCCTCGCCCAGATCGTATTCGCATATGAGCAAATCGAAGGTTTTTTGCTTGATGGGACGGATCGCGCTGCCGGAATTATTCGCATACTCGATTTTGCTCATGCCGGCCTGACCCAGCATGGTGCGTATGCTGGTCCGCATGCCTACATGCGGATCAATGATCAGGGCGGACAATCCGGACAATTCTTGCATGATGAGCCAATGTAAATGGCATCGCACCAAGAGCGGAACGATGAGAGGTAATATTGCCTTACAACAATATTACATTTATTAAGCGGCGTCACTGGAATTGTTACACGATACATCCGGCGGCGCGATTCTGCCTGCGCAGGCAAACTGGATAAGCTGGCAAGAAAACCAGCCCGTTCAAAACTCAGGAGGCGCCGTTATCGGCGGCAGGTTCCTCGACCACCACTTGATTGCGCCCGCCCTGCTTGGCCATGTACATCGCCGTATCGGTGCGCGAAAACAAATCGAGTACCGATTCGCCCGGTATGTGTTGCGTCAAGCCTATCGACACCGTGACGCGATTGCGCAACTTGTCTTCCCACGCATAATGCTCAACCTGTTCGCGTATGCGCTCGGCGACATTCAAGGCGGCGAGCAACGAGGTTTCCGGCAACACCAGCAGGAATTCTTCGCCGCCGTAACGACCGAATACATCGCCTTCGCGCACATTTTGTTGCGCGATACGGGCAAACGTACGCAAGACTTCATCGCCGCTAAGATGACCGGCTTCATCGTTGATGCGCTTGAAATGATCGAGGTCGATGACGGCCAGGCATAGCGTGCTGCCGGTGTCATCTGCCAGGCGTTTTTGCTGTTCCAGCGCGGCCACGATATAACGCCGATTGAAACAACCCAGCATTACATCGCGCTGTGCATCTTCCTCGATATCCTTGATTTTGCGGCTGGCCCTGAACAAGGCATTGTTGAGCCGCTGCACACGGTTCGCCACCAAAGCCAGTCCCGGCAAGGTCAGCGCCAGCACAAATAATTGCGCACCTTCCAGCATCAGCATCGCGCTACTGCCTTGCTGCGCATAATGCAGCGCCACGACCGATGCGTAGGCGGCCAGCGTTAGCACTGCCAGCAGCAACACGGTACGGGGCGGCAAGCGGTGCAGGAGAAATGCAATGATCACGAATAAAAATGGCGTGAAGATAATCTGCGTCACAGGCGCCAGATAGACGACGAACAGCGTGCTGGCGATCGCCGCCAGGGCTATCGCCAGACGGAGGCTGCGCTCTTTGGCCTTCAGGTTCAATTTCAGTGCAAAGATGAGCCGGAACAGCAGGAAAGTCGCGCCTATCAGCACGGCGGCAATTTGCAGCGTTCTCAATGCTATCAAGCCCTGCAGATAGAAAAAGCCGAGGGCAGACATGTATAGCAAGGCCAATACGCCCGCCATCATCAAGCGCTGGATGCGCGCAGCCTGGCGCTCGCTTTGGCTGGGTGAGGATGGCTGCCGCGCCCGCACGACGTGGACCTTTTCCAGATTCGTTCTGGCTTGAGCGTCTGGCGCATGCTCACTGGCGGCTGCCGGGCGCACGCCTGCCCGCAACGGCGCAGCGTCCGTCTTGGGAACAGCGTTTTGGTCACCAGTCTGCGACATGTCCATCCATCTAAGAATTCGTCTGCATCGCGCGGCAAGGATACTGCCGCGCATACACAGCAGTTTCCATGAGGCAACTAGATTACATCCAATAGCAAATTACACGCAATACAATTACTTTCAAAGCACAAGTTACACATGAGGTGCGCTACCGTGGTTATTCTGGCGTGGGCAGCTTTGCACGCAGGCAGGAGCGAACGGCTCCAACAGCAAATTGCAGGCAGCAAGGTGACGACTGCCAAAAAGCGCTTGCCCATGAAAAAGCGGGCTGGATATTGCTAGCCAGCCCGCTCTTGTTGCCGCAATCAAGGTGCCGCGTTACGCGTCCTCGCTCGAGGATGCGCCCCCTGCCGGCGTCTCAAGCTGGGTAATCAGCAGCCGATCAATGCGGTTGCGATCCATGTCTATCACCTCGATGCGGTAGCCTTCCCATTCGAAGTTGTCCGTCATTTGCGGAATGTGGCCGAGGAAGGTCATCACGAAACCGGCGAGCGTGTGATAGGTGCCGGCGGATTCTTCCGGGAAGCGCACTTCGGTTTCCAGTAATTCGCGGAAGCGGTCGAAGGACACGCCGCCATCGATCAGCCAGGAGCCGTCTTCGCGACGCACGCCGTCGACTTCATGATGTTCATCGATCACCGACACATCGCCAACCAGAGCGCCCAGCACATCGCTCAAGGTGACTATGCCTTCGATCTCGCCATATTCATCGATCACCAGCGCCAGTTCGGCGCGGTTTTCTTTCAGTGTTTCCAGCAACTGCATCGCGCTGATGGTTTCCGGCACGAAGAGTGGCGGACGGGTGGCCGCGGCAATGTCGACGGCGTCCATCGATTTGCCGCGGATCGCCTGCTCGAACAGGCTGCCGGCATGCACGATGCCGATCACGTGCGAGATATCACCCTTGCAGACCGGGAAACGATTGTAGGAACTGTCGGCGATCTTCGCCAGATTGACCTCTATCGTATCTTCCAGATCGATGAAATGCACATCCAGGCGCGGTGTCATCAGGCTGGCCACGCGCTGATCGTCGAGGCGCAAGGCGCGCGAGACGATGTCGTGCTCGGTTTTTTCAAACAGGCCGGCATCCGTACCTTCGCGGAACATGCCGGCGATTTCTTCCTCGGTAACGGCATCGTCCTTCTTGTGATGCATGCCGAGCAGGCGCAGGATGAATTCCGTGGTGCCGGTCAGGACCTTGACAAACGGTCCCATCAAACGCGACAGCCACAACATCGGCGCCGCGATCATGGACGCGACCGTTTCCGGATACTGCATTGCGATACGTTTGGGGACCAGTTCGCCGAGGATCAGCGAGCCGAACGTGATGCCGACCACCACCACGCCGAGCGCGATTTCACGCGCAAATTCGCCTATGAAGGGCAGCAATGCCACTTCCGGCGTCAGGCGCTCAACCAGCGATGCTTCACCGTACGCACCGTTGAAAATGCCTATCAGTGTGATGCCGACCTGTATGGTGGAGAAAAAGCGGCTGGGATTTTCGGACAGATCGAGCGCGGCTTGGGCGCCGCGACTGCCGTTTTCAGCTAACTTCAGGAGACGAATGCGTTTCGAGGTAACGATCGCGATTTCGGACATGGCGAAAATGCCATTGACCAGGATCAAACCCAGGATAATTAATATGTCCACTACTAAGGAAACTCGCGGTTATTCCGCCAGCCCTACTGTTGATAAGTCGTGAATCATATCATTAGCGCGCGCCGCGCTGGCAAAACGGACGATTTTTTAGCTAAAAGCCGGGATTCTCGGCCAAATCAGCAGAACATGCAGGTCCGCTGCACTATCTCCGCCAACATGAAGGCGAGCGTCGACCACAGCACCGTAGAACCGAAGGGCAGGATGAAAATCTGCCCGAAAAGCGTGAAGCGCAGATCGCCGATGATGCGGCCCACGCCCAGCTTTGCGAGCAGCCACGGCAGCAAGGCGTAAAACACCGTCAGCCCGAGAAAAATCACTGCTACCCAACGTATCATCGCCACTCCCGATCCAGATCCATCTCGCTCACAGCAGGCGCGCCAGCAAAAAAACCACGGTAGACAATAACACCGTCGATGCAAACGGCAGGAATATCGTTTTGCCGAACAGGGTAAAGCGCACATCGCCCGGCAATTTGCCGACGCCGAATTTTTCCAGCCACGGCAAGGCAGTGGAAAACACGATGACGGCGAGGAAGATAACGAGGAACCAGCGCAACATGCAAGGCTTTCTATATTCTGTCATTCCGGCACAGGCGGGAATGACAATTCAAAGCCGGCGACTTTGATCCGCATGATCGAATTGATCGGGCAACTGCACGCCCAGGCCCACTACCAATACCTTGAACAATTCGCCCATTTCCGCCGGCGACGTCAGCTTTTGCACAGCATTCGCCTTCGGCAGATAGCTGCGCGCATCTTCCGGGGACGTCTGCAGCAGACGGTCACCCAGGCCAGCGGTCAGCAGGAAAGCGGCCTGGCTCATGTAGCCTACCATTTCCAGCCCGCTACGCACCGCCGCATACGCCATCGCAGTGAAATCGACGTGCGCGGTAATGTCTTGCAAACCCGGCAGGTAAAACGGATCGGGATGCGAGTGGTGGCGATAGTGGCACATCAAGGTACCTTGAGCGCGCTGGCCCAGATAGTATTCGCTGGCCGGGAAACCATAGTCGAGCAGGATCGCTGCACCACCCTTGCCGGATTGCTCCATGCCGGCCGTAAACATGTTCGCCAGCGAGCGCATGAAACCGGCCGCGACCGGATGCACTTCAGTCAGGTAGCCGACCGGCAGCTCCGCCTCATCCGGGATTTGCTCTACCAGCTCAGCGTCGCACGGCAGGTCTTCAAATACATAGGCGCCATCCTTAAGCGCAACGCCGCGCTCCAGCCAGCCGTTTTCACCCTTGACGACCAGCGACACCGGCATCGCATCCAGCACTTCATTGCCCAGCACCACGCCGGAAAACGCCTGCGGAAAATCATCCAGCCACGTCACTTGCGGAAAACCAGCCAGCGTCTGTTGCTGGCGCGCACGCAATTCGCCCGACAATTCGACGATCCAGTAGCGCTCCAGCGGGATGCCTGCGGCTGCGCATTCAGTCAGGATATCCAGTGCCAGCTTGCCGGTGCCGGCGCCAAACTCGAGTATCTTGGGCACGCTTTGCGCCATCAGGTCGCCGGCGGCATGGGCGAGGGTTTCACCAAAAAGCGACGTAATCTCGGGCGCGGTTGTAAAATCACCGTCTTTGCCAAGTTTTGCAGCGCCGCCGCTGTAATAACCGACATCCGGCGCATACAGCGCCAGCTCCATGTAACGGGCGAAAGAAATCCAGCCCTCATGCCGGCGAATTTCTTCAGCGATCAGGTTCTGGAGCGTGTGTGACGCGGTCAGCGCGTCCGGGGAAGGTGCGGGCAGGTTCAGTTGCATGGCGGTATTGTAGAGAAATCAGCGAAACACACAACATCCATGTCCACAGATAGCATGACATCCTTGAGAAAAACCGCCCTCGTCACCGGCGCCGCCAAGCGCATAGGGCGCGTGATCGCACTCGCGCTGGCGCAGCGCGGCTGGGATGTGGTCGTCCATTACGGCAGCTCCGCCCGCGAAGCGCATGCGGTCGTAGCCGAAATCGAGGCGCTGGGGCAGCGTGCACTTGCCCTGTCCTGCAAGCTGGATGACGAAGCCGCCGTCAAAATACTGGTGCGGCGCGCATCGGC
>NZ_JAUSME010000193.1 GCF_030645555.1 Herminiimonas sp. | reverse complement strand
ATCAAGACCAGCCTGAAGATCATGCAGTTTTTCCTCGACAAGCTGGCGGCGCATCCGGACGATCCGGTGTTTGCGCATTTTGAAGTGGTGCCCGATCATTTGCCGGATGCATTGAAGGATGGGATCAAAAAATTCCCGCCCGGCACGCTGCAATTTGAAATCGGCATCCAGAGTTTCAATCCCGAGGTGCAGGCGCTGGTTAGCCGCAAGCAAAACAATGAAAAGGCGGCGGAAAATATCCGTTGGCTATGCGAAAACTCGCATGCGCACATGCACGTCGATCTGATCGCCGGCTTGCCGGGTGAGGATGTGGCCAGTTTTGCGCGCGGCTTCGATCGCCTGCTGGCATTGCAGCCGCATGAAATCCAGTTCGGCATCCTGAAGCGTCTGCGCGGCACGCCCATCATCCGCCATACCGAGCAATACGGCCTGGTCTTCGATCCGCATCCGCCCTACACCATACTTGCTACTGACCGCATAGACTTCAATCAGATGCAGCAGCTGGTGCGCTTTGCGCGCTACTGGGATCTGGTCGCCAATTCGGGACGCTTTGCGCATACCCTGCCATTGATATTGCGCGACTCGCCCTTTGTCAACTTCATGCGATTATCGAACTGGCTGTATGCGACTACCGATGCAACTAACCGGATTGCGCTCGAGCGCCTGGCGGTGCTGGTAGGGCAATGGCTGGTATTGGAAGGAATGGAAGAAGAGCAGGTGGCGATAGTCTTGCGCAGCGATTACGCCGGACAAGCCAATACCAAACTCAAGACGCAGGCGTTGAAAAAGGCGGAAGGCAAGGCCGAGCATGCATTGCCGCAGCGTCAGGCGCGGCATCTGGCAGCTTGATGCGGCTTCAGCCGGCTTGCTGGCGCCAGCTGTCTATCAATTGTCGGCAAGTTCCATCCAGCATGGCCAGCGGGGTAGCTTGCTGGTGATTGAAAATCATCAATGCGTAGACCCGGGCCAGATTATTCACTTCCGCCGACAGCGCGCGTTCTTCACCGGTAGACGGGCGCTGCGTGCGCCAGTAGTTGATGACTTGTTCGAGTTCGGGCAGGGTGATATCCATGGCTACATTGTACGCGCGGCGCCGCATGCGGTAAAAGGGCTGGCGCGCGATAGCCTTGCAAGCAGGCAAGTTGAGCCCGGCATGCGCATACAATCTGCTGTGCATACTTTTACTCTAAACAGTTTTTCATGAATTCTGCCTTCGACCTCAAACGCTTTTTCCCTTTCCTGCGCTGGCCGCGGCCTACAGTTGCATCGATCAAAAGCGATGCCTGGGCCGGCATCAGCGTGGGCCTGGTATTGATACCGCAGGCTGTCGCCTATGCAACGCTGGCCGGCATGCCGGCTGCCACCGGCTTGTATGCGGCCTTGCTGCCTGGCGTGATCGGCATCCTGTGGGGTTCGTCGGCCTTGCTGGCCGTGGGCCCGGTCGCGCTGACCAGCCTGCTGGTGTTTGGCTCGCTGTCGCCGCTGGCGGCGCCCGCCAGCGAGCAATGGGTCGCGCTGGCAATCTGGCTGTCGCTGTATGCCGGCCTGATCCAGTTCCTGCTCGGCGCATTCAGGCTGGGCCGCCTGTCGAATCTGGTTTCGCAACCGGTGATCATAGGCTTCATCAATGCGGCAGCGATCATCATCATCGTTACGCAATTGCCATCCTTGCTGGGCGTGCCCGAGCTGTTTGTGGCCAATACGGCTGAGGTGTTGCGCCGCACGATGGCAGCGCCGACGAGCGTGCTGCTGACCAGCGCCTTCGGCTTCGGTACGCTGGCCTTGCTGATTGCGAGCAAGCGCTATTTTCCACGTTTCCCCGGCATTCTGCTGGTCACGATAATTGGCACGGCTGTCAGCTGGGCGCTAGGCTATGCGGCCAGCGGCGGCGCGATTGTCGGTGAAATTGCGCGCGGCTTGCCGCCGCTGTCAGGACTGCCTTCGATTTCATTCGAACATCATCGCGACCTGTGGCCTGCCGCGCTGGTGCTGGCATTGATCAGCTTTACCGAAGCGATGTCTAGCTGTCGCGTGCTGGCACGCAAGCGGCATGAACGCTGGGATGAAAACCAGGAATTGATAGGCCAGGGTCTGGCCAAGGTCGCCAGCGGTTTCAGCGGCGCGTTCCCGGTCAGCGGTTCGTTTTCACGTTCTGCCCTCAACCTATATGCGGGCGCGACCAGCGGGTGGTCGACCTTGTTTACGGCATTGTGCGTCTTGTTCAGCCTGCTGTTTTTGACCGATTTGCTGTATTACCTGCCGCGTGCGGTGCTGGCTGCGCTGATTATGGTGCCGGTGTTCGGCTTGCTCGACTTCGCTGCATTCAAGCGCCTGTTTTCGATTTCGCGTGCCGATGCTGCAGTCGCCGTCGTTACCTTCATCGTGACCATCGCCGCGATGCCGCGTCTGCATTGGGGCGTGATGGCCGGCATTGGGCTGACGATGGTGTCGTATCTGTACCGCCACATGCAGCCGCGCATCATCGAGGTCAGCGAACACCAGGATGGCACGCTGCGCGATAGCCAGCGCTTCGATCTGCCGCGGCTGGCGCCTGATCTGCTGGCGGTGCGCATCGATGCCGCCCTGAATTTTCTTACCGGTGCGGCGCTGGAACGCTTCGTTGTCGCGCAATGCAGTCGTGATCCGCACATCAAGCGCATCCTGCTGTGCGTCGGCTCTGTGAATGAAATCGATGCTACCGGCGTCGATACGCTGGAATCGCTGCACGTCACACTCCACAGCCTGGGCGTCGTTCTATACGTCTCGGCGATCAAGAAGCAGGTGTGGGATGTGCTGGACGCGGCGAGCTGGATTTCGGTGCTGGGAAAAGAACATATTTTCATGACCGATCATGAAGCAATCGCGGCCTTGCGTGATCCGCGCTAGGTAAATCCAACTATTCTTTGCATCGTTGTGAATTCCGCTGCAGTTTGCGTGTCGAATTACATTGTTGCAAGTAACAGGAGCAGTCATCCCATGCGTCGCAGCCGGTTCTTCAAGCATATGCCGACGTCGCAGAGCATCCAGGAAAATCGTTTTCTGAAACCATTCAGCGGCTATCTGCATCACCATTTCCTCTGGCAATTCAACCGGCGCGGCGTCGCCGGCGGATTGGCGGTCGGCCTGTTCGTCGGCATTCTGATTCCTTTTGCGCAAATACTGTTTGGCGCGCTGGGCGCGATACTGGTGCGTGTCAATTTGCCGGTGGCAGCGTTTGCCACTTTTGTCACCAATCCGTTTACAGTGCCGCCCCTGTATTACGCGGCTTACCGGCTGGGCAACTTGCTGATGGAGGCGGACCAGGGTGCCGGGGGCGCAGCGCTAAGCACTGGCATGCTCACGAAAGTTGCCGGCGAGCAGGGACAAGTCGGCAACTGGTTCGGCAATCTGATCGACTGGGTGCAAAGCGTAGGGCCGCAATTGATGATAGGCCTGGCCATCATCGCCACAGTGTCGGCCGTGGCCGGCTATCTGCTGGTCAAGCTGGTTTGGCAATTGCAGGCGTTGCATCGCTGGCGCAAGCGTCGCCTGCGCCAGTTCTGAGTTCCGGCTTAACCCTGCGGTTCTGACTTGTCGGAAGAATACGGCGCATGCAAATGCACCGGCTTGGCAGTGCGTGCGCGCATGCGCATATTGATCATTTCCACGATCAGTGCAAACGCCATCGCGGTGTAGATATAGGCTTTCGGTACGTGATGGTCGAACCCTTCGGCGATCAGCAAGACGCCGATTGCGACCAGGAAGGCCAGCGCCAGCACCTTGATCGATGGATGCTCGGAGACGAAGCGGCCTATCGATCCGGCAAACACCATCATCAAGCCCACCGATGCAATCACGGCTGCGACCATCACCTCGATTTCGTCGACCATGCCGACCGCGGTGATGATCGAATCCAGCGAAAACACCATATCGACCACCATGATCTGCAGGATCACGGCTGTGAACGTCGCCTTGACGACGCTGGAGCTATGCCCTTCCTCGCCTTCCAGCGCCTGATGGATTTCGCCCGTGCTTTTCCAGATCAGGAACAGGCCGCCGCCTATCATGATCAAGTCACGCCCGGAAATTTCCTGCTTCATGATCGTAAACAGCGGCGCCGTCAGGCCGACTATCCACGCCAGCACCATCAGCAAGGCGATGCGCATGAACATCGCAATGAAGAGGCCAAGCTTGCGTGCAAACTCGCGGCGCTCGACCGGCAATTTGTCGACCAGGATGGAAATGAAAATGATGTTGTCTATACCCAGCACCAGTTCAAGTGCGGTCAGGGTGATGAAGGCCATCCAGATTTGCGGGTCGGATACGAGTTCAAGCATGGCGAGTCTCCAGAGATATTCAAGATGAAAAAGGTGGGGCCGGGTTCACTATGCATGCACTAGGGCAGAATGCCGTGATGCTTGCCGCTATTTTGCGGATTGATGATCGAACATTAACAGGTAAAGCTGGCTGCGCCAACCAGCGCATGGCCGGGTGCGGGCAGTGCTACTGCTTTGGACGTGCTAATCAGACGTTCTAAAATACCGGACCGGATGTGCCCGGCCATTTCAGGCAGGACCAGCATGCATATATTTACCTACGGCCCCTTGATGTTCCCGCAAATCTGGTAGCGCGTCGTGCGCGGCAGTTATCGCTCGGTGCCTGCGACGGCGCATGATTTCATCCGCCGGGCCCTGGTCGACGATACGTATCCCGGCATGGTGGCGCGCGCCGGGGAGCAGGTTGAGGGCGTGCTGTACTTCGATGTCGATGCGCAGGATGTGGCGGCGCTGGATGCATTCGAGGGCTGTGAATATGCGCGCGCCGAGATTGCCGTTAAAATGCCTGCAGGCGAAATCGTGATAGCGGGCACTTACATTTTTCTGGCCCGGCAGCGTCTGTCTGCTGTATCGTGGGAGCCGCAGGCGTTCCAGATGTCGCGTTTTATCGGCGCGTATAGCCGCGACAAATTCGGTCGGTGAGTGCTGGCGAGCCAGTATAATTCCGCCTACATTCATTACTATTCAATCTTCGGTGCCCGCACCGTCAGAAACATACCCATGCTCGCAGCACAAAAACAACGCATCATCGAACTTTTCCAGGCCGCACTTGCCCCTCTGGTAGCAGGCACCGATTTACAGCCGACCGTGACGCTGGAGCGTCCGCGCGACCCCTCGCATGGCGATGTCGCCTGCAACCTGGCGATGCAGCTGGCCAAGCCGCTCAAGAAAAATCCGCGTGAAGTGGCGCAGGCACTCGTGGCCGCATTGCTCGACAATCCAGCCAACCGCGACTTGATCGAATCGGCTGATATCGCCGGTCCGGGTTTCATCAACCTGCGCCTGACCGCAGCGTCGCGCCAGGAAGTCGTCAAGACCGTGCTGCAGCAAGGGCCGGAATACGGCAAGAGCAAGGCTGGCGCCGGCAAGAAGATCATCGTCGAATTCGTTTCCGCCAACCCGACCGGCCCCCTGCATGTAGGCCACGGCCGCCAGGGCGCCCTGGGCGATGCGATGTCTGCGCTGTTCTATGCGCAAGGCTACGACGTCACGCGCGAGTTCTATTACAACGATGCCGGCGTGCAGATCGCCACACTGGCCACGTCGGTGCAGGCGCGCGCCAAAGGCTTGAAGCCGGGCGATGCAGGCTGGCCGGAATCTGCCTACAACGGCGATTACATCCAGGACATCGCCGACGATTTCCTCGCCGGGAAAACAGTCGCCGCCAGCGATGGCACACCCTACACTGCCAGCGGCGACATCAACGATATCGAATCGATACGTCATTTCGCCGTCACCTATCTGCGTCACGAACAGGACCTGGATCTGCTCGCCTTCGGCGTCCAGTTCGACAACTACTATCTGGAATCCTCGCTCTACAGCGACGGCAAGGTGCAGTCTGCGGTCGATGCCTTGATCAAGGCCGGCAAGACGTATGAACTCGACGGCGCGCTGTGGCTGCGCACGACCGATTATCACGACGACAAGGATCGCGTGATGAAGAAATCCGACGGCAACTACACCTACTTCGTGCCGGACGTCGCCTATCACGTCGTCAAATGGCAGCGCGGCTTTACGCAGGCGATCAATGTGCAGGGCAGCGACCACCACGGCACCATCGCCCGCGTGCGCGCCGGTTTGCAGGCGCTCGACATCGGCATCCCGCAAGGTTATCCGGATTATGTGCTGCACAAGATGGTCACCGTGATGAAGAACGGCGAGGAAGTGAAGATTTCCAAGCGCGCCGGTTCCTACGTCACGCTGCGCGATTTGATCGAATGGTCGAATGGCGAAACGCCGGAAGGCACCGAGCCCGTCACCGTGCGCGATCTGACGCGTGGCCGCGACGCCGTGCGTTTCTTCCTGATCTCGCGCAAGGCCGATACCGAATTTGTCTTCGACGTCGATATCGCATTGACGCAAGGCGATGAAAACCCGGTCTATTACGTGCAATATGCACACGCCCGCATTTGCTCGGTGCTCGCGCAATGGACCGATGGCGATGAATCCACGCTGCTTGATGTCGATCTGTCGCCGCTGGTGGCGCCGCGCGAAGCGACACTGCTGGCCAAGCTGGCAGAATATCCAGAGACGCTGCAAAGGGCGCTGGAAGAACTGGGCCCGCATCAGGTAGCATTTTATCTGCGCGACTTAGCAGGCGAACTGCATAGCTACTACAATGCAGAGCGGGTATTGGTGGACGATGTTGCAGTCAAGATGGCGCGACTGGCACTGATGCACGCAACACGGCAGGTATTGCGCAATGGTCTGGCATTGATCGGTGTATCGGCACCGGCCCGGATGTAACAGGAAACTTATGCACAAGAATAGTAAAAAGCAGGCAGGCGGCACATTGCTCGGTTTGATCGTTGGCCTCATCCTTGGCCTCGGCATCGCAGTCGGTGTAGCGGTGGTGATATACAAAACCCCACTGCCATTCACCAACAAGGGCGCGCAGGAAAAAGCGGTAGCGCCGGCCAATGGGGACCTGACTGATCCGAACAAGCCGCT
>NZ_JAUSME010000192.1 GCF_030645555.1 Herminiimonas sp. | reverse complement strand
CAATATCAAGGAATTCAAGCCCGGCGTGGCCACTGCCGAAGACATACAGCGCGTGCATTTCTGCGTGCCGGGCATAGACAAGATCGTGCATGCATCACACCTGATTGCCGTCGGTGGCTTCATTACCGCAGCAGACAAGGTGATGACGAAGGAAGTCGATAACGCGTTTGCGCTGGTGCGTCCTTGCGGCCATCACTCGATGCGCGTCGTACATGGCAGCCGCGGCTTTTGCACGCTGAACATGGAAGCGATCATGGTCGAGTACATCCGCCACAAGTATGGCGTGAAGAAAATCGCGATCGTTGATACCGACTGCCATCACGGCGACGGTTCGCAGGATATTTTCTGGCACGACCCGAACACGCTGTTCATCTCCATGCATCAGGATGGCCGTACGCTGTATCCGGGTTCCGGCTTCCCGGACGAGCTGGGTGGGCCGAATGCCTTCGGCGCCACGATCAACCTGCCGATGCCGCCGGACACCTGCGAAGAAGGTTTCCTGTACGTGCTGGATGAAATCGTGATGCCTATCGTGAACGAGTTCAAGCCGGACCTGATCATCAATTCCGCCGGACAGGACAATCACTATTCCGATCCGATCACGAACATGAAATTCACTGCGCATGGCTATGCGGTCTTGAATCAACGGCTCGCACCGGATCTGGCAGTGCTGGAAGGCGGTTACTCGATCGAAACTGCCCTGCCCTACATCAACACCGGCATCATACTGGCGATGGCAGGCATGGATTTCAGCCACATCAAGGAACCGGACTATGACGCGGAAGATCAGAAGCAGCCAGCTGCGATAGGCGCCTACCTGGAAAAATTGAAGGATGCGACCTTCCATCACTGGAACAATCGCGAAACCTTGCGCGAGCAGGTCTATCCGCAACAGGAATTCCACAAGCGCAGCATGGACGTGTATTACGACACCGACGGCATACGCGAAACCATCAAGGAAACGGTGCGCTCATGCCCGGATTGCGGCGGCACCGTGGTCATCGATTCGCGCTGCGACGATACGCACAATCACATCCTGGCGGTACAGATTCCGCGCTATGCCTGCGCGCCTTGCCGCAGCTATGGCGAAGAACAATTCAATAAAACGGAGATAGGGCGCGCCATTGGGCAATATACGCAAGCCTTCCTGCAGGACAAGGACCAGGATCGCTATCTGTCCAAGTGACAGGTCCCAGGTAATGCGGTTACAGTGCCGGCTCAAGCCGGGTCGGCACTGCTTTAGCTAGAAGTGAGTAGGAGTTCGCAACGTTCGTTCAATCAGACATGCGCCAGCGCATGCAGCACATCTCTGCCGTAAGGCGACAGCAGCCAGCCCACACCAGCGCCATGCAGCAGCACCGTGATCCAGTAAATGCGCTGGAAGGAAGCCTTGCCGGTTTTATGTCGCAGAAATTTTTGCGCCAGCCACCCACCCGGCCAACCGCCCAGCAGATCCAGCGTGTGCAAAGTGTTTTCACTAATCCGCCAGCGGCTCTTGCGCGCCGCCGCTTTGTCGCTGGCATACGCGACAAAGGAAATCGCACTCATCGCGGCATACACCCACAGCGCGAAAGCGGCTACATGCTCATTCGTCATCGATGGGTTGCGCGACTCAAAGGAAAATCGGTTCCGGTTCCAGCAACACGTCAAAGCGCTTGCTCACATCGGCTTGAATCGCGTGCGCCAGCTGGGCAATGTCTGCACCGCTGGCACCACCGCGATTGACCAATACCAGCGCCTGCTTTTCATACACGCCGGCAGCACCAGCGGTCTTGCCTTTCCAGCCGCACTGATCGATCAGCCAGCCGGCGGCAAGTTTGACGCTGCCATCGGGCTGCGCATAATTCACCAGTTGCGGATAGCGCGCGAGCAAGGCGTCGCGTTGCACTGTTGTGACTACCGGGTTCTTGAAGAAGCTGCCGGCATTGCCGATCACTGCGGGGTCCGGCAATTTACGTGTGCGGATTGCAATCACTGCCACGCTGATGTCTTGCGCGGTCGGCTCGCTAATGCCGCGTGCCGCCAGTTCCTGCGTCACGTCTGCATAGCGCAGATCCGGCTGCCATTTCTTAGGCAAGGCAAACGTCACATCGAGCACCACGGCCCGGTCGCGCAAGCGATGCTTGAACACGCTGTCGCGATAGCCAAACATGCATGCATCCTTGTCGAGCGTCACCTGCTCGCCAGTCTCGAAATCGAACAGCGTGAGCGCGTGGAACCTGTCCTTGATCTCTATCCCATA
>NZ_JAUSME010000176.1 GCF_030645555.1 Herminiimonas sp. | reverse complement strand
GTAACTTCAGCAAGGGTTTCCAGCGGGTCGGCCAGTTCCCTGGAACTGATTACAGGCGTGCTGCAAGCGAGCGGATCTGTTCCATCTGGGTGGTGGAGACCGGCCCCTGTTCACCGACAATGTGTGCCATTTCCAGCGACTGGGACAGCAGGGCCCACAGTGAGTAACCGGCGGATTTTGCCGGAGCTGAAGCCACGGTACGTGAACTGGTGAAGCCGGGAGTGCGGAGAGCGGTAGCGGTCATGGTATTTCCCTGAAAAGTTGAAAGATGGTGAATATCTGTTGTAGTGAATATAGGGAATGCGACCGCAGACTGCCAATTTAGTCTGGCAATACCAGTTATAAGCCAGGAGAAGAAACGTGCCTGCCAGTAACGCCCGCATGCATATCGTCGCCGCACTGTAAGTGGAACCCACACTATCGGCAGCGCGCTTCGTGAAGCAGACTGTAATTTCCTGAAAGGGAATGGAAGTGACCAGCTTCAAGCCCGCCTGAAAGCGGGCTTTTTTTTTGGGCAAGACCCAGTCCATGCCTCCCGCTGGGGGCATTCACTGTGCGCCGTGTTGTCGGAATCGCGAACTATTGCTCCAGGTCAAACCTGATGCGCCTAAGACTTTTCCTACACGGCAAGCATCTTTACTATCCTCTCAACCAACCACCCTGGAGCGCGTAATGAAGAAGGTAGAAAGTCTGCTGGTCAGTTTCGATACGAACACAAAAGACTTGCAGGATGTCGTGCAGTTGGAAGAATTGTTGTGCGGTACCGACGACCTGACCCGTTCGGTCATTGAAGCCGGGCTGACGCTGCTGCGTACCGAAGGGCTGGAGACGGCAGCCGATTTTTTCTCTGCCAACATGAGCGCGATGCTCAAGCAGAGCCGGGCCCGATTGAATGCAAGAAATGGTTCGACCGCATTGAGCACGGTGGACCAGGCCGGGGAAGAGCTGGCGCTGGCCGACTGATCGCTTGATCGTCGTTGCGCAAAAGCCCGGCCGCTCAGGCCGGGCTTTTTTTTCGGGGATCGATCCGGTAATCCAGCCCTACATCCCGAGATACGCGGCACGCACCGCCTCGCTGGAGAGCAGTTCTTCTCCGGTTCCGCTGAGCGTGACCGTTCCGGTTTCCAGCACGTAGCCGCGATCGGCAATCGCCAACGCGGCAAAGGCGTTCTGTTCAACCAGCAGGATGGTGATGCCCTGCTCCTTCAGCGCGGCGATGACGTTGAAGACTTCCTTTACCAGCAAGGGCGCAAGCCCCATCGATGGTTCGTCGAGCAACAGCAGTTTCGGCCGCCCCATCAGCGCCCGGCCGATGGATAGCATCTGCTGCTGGCCACCCGAGAGGGTGCCCGCCGGCAGCTGGCGCTTCTCCTTCAGCACCGGGAACATCGCATACACTTTTTCCAGATCGCCTGCGACCTGTTGCCTGGGTTGCGTATAGGCGCCGAGCCGAAGGTTGTCCTCGATCGAAAGTGGGCCGAACACTTGCCGCCCTTCCGGGCTTTGGCAGATGCCCAGCCGCACGCGCTGGTCCGGCCGCAAGCGGCTGATGTCCTGGCCGTCAAATTCAATCCGCCCTGCGGTCGCCGGCTGCGCTCCCGAAACGGTGCGCAGGAGTGTCGTCTTGCCGGCGCCATTGGCGCCGACCAGGGCCACGATTTCACCGCGCCTGACATCGAGATCGACGCCCTTGAGCGCCGTAATGCGGCCGTAGGCGCTGGCCAGGCCCTGTACCCGAAGCAGGACGTCCTTATCGCCCGACAAGCTTGCCGGCGGGGTGTTCAGTCCTTTGTTGATGATGAGCTCGCTTGCTTTCATGTGTTTCTGATTCCTGATCCCTTGTCCCTGATCCTTGGCTTCAGGCCTGGACGCCGAGATAGGCGGCAATCACGCCCGGATGGTGGCGCACTTCTTCGCGTGTGCCTTCGGTGAGCTTGCTTCCGTAATCCATGACCAGGATACGGTCCGACAGGTTCATCACCATCTTCATGTCGTGCTCGACCAGCACGACCGTCACGCCGGAATCGGCGATCTTTCGCACCAGCGCATCGACTTCGAGGGTTTCCTTGGGATTCAGGCCGGCAGCCGGTTCATCCAGGAACAGCAGGCGCGGCTTGAGTGCCAGGGCGCGTGCGATTTCCAGCCGCTTCAGGGCGCCATAGGGCATGGAGTCGGCACGCGCAGTGATGAAGGCGTCAAGGTGGACGAAGCGCATCAACTGCTCCGCCTCCTGCCTCAGCTCGCGATCGCGGCGGGCCAGCGCCGGCAAGCGCAGCGCCGCCGTCAGCGGATTGCGATCAAGCCGCAGGTGGGCGCCGACCATCACGTTCTCGATGGCGTCCATGTTCATGCAGATCTGGAGGTTCTGGAAGGTGCGGGCAACGCCAAGCGCCGCCAGTTCATTGGGTTGCTTGCCGCCGACCGGCACCCCATCCAGGTGGATCTCGCCGGAGGTCGGCGTGTAGACGCCGGTGATCAGGTTGAACAGCGTGGTCTTGCCGGCGCCGTTGGGGCCGATCACGGAATAGACGATGCCGGCGTCGATGTCGAACGAGACATCCTTCACCGCTTCGACGCCGCCGAAGCGCTTGTGCAACGAGGATACGCTGAGCAGTGCCATCAGCTTTTCCTCCCGAAACGGGCGGCCAGGGTAGGCACCAGGCCGCGCGGCAGGAACATCATGCACAGGATCAGGATGGCGCCGAACACGATGGTCTCCCAACCTTCGAAAGTGGCCAGCGCCTGTGGCAGCGCGGTCAGCAGCAAGGCGCCGATCAGGGACCCGTACACCGAGGCCATGCCGCCCACCACGACCATGGTCACCAGTTCGATCGAGTGGCCGAAGTCGGCCAGGTTGGGCGAGACGAAACCGACATAGTGCGCGGTCACGCTTCCCATCAGGCTGGCAAACGCCGCCGACATGACGAAAATCACTACCTTGTAGCGGTTGACGTTGACGCCGGCCACCTGCGACGCGACTTCCGATCCATGCAAGGCACGCATGGCGCGGCCGAAGGGCGAGTCGATCAGGTTGAGCGAGGCCCACACGCTGAATACCAGGATGGCGGCGACAATCCAGTACCAGTGACGGTCTCCTGCGATCTCCAGTCCAAACAGCGCAAAGGCCGGCACCGGCATGCCGTCGGGGCCGCCGGTGAACTTCGCTTCGTTGCGCAACACCATGTTGATCAGCATGCCGAGGCCAAGTGTCGCCATTGCCAGGTAATGGCCCTTGAG
>NZ_JAUSME010000171.1 GCF_030645555.1 Herminiimonas sp. | reverse complement strand
CACCCTGCAAGCGCTGATTGCGATCTACGACAACTGCAATTCGCTGCATACCAACGCTTATGACGAGGCGATCACGACGCCGAGCGATGAATCGGTCCGGCGCGCGCTCGCGATCCAGCTGATCATCAACCGGGAATGGGGCCTTGCGAAGAATGAAAACCCGAACCAGGGCGCGTTCATCATCGACGAACTGACCGATCTGGTGGAAGAAGCCGTGCTGCAGGAATTCGAACGGATTGCCGAGCGCGGCGGCGTGCTGGGCGCGATGGAAACCGGCTACCAGCGCAGCCGCATCCAGGAAGAATCGCTGCTGTACGAGCACAAGAAACATGACGGCAGCATGCCGGTCATCGGCGTGAATACCTTCCGCAATCCGAAAGGCAATCCGATGCCGGCGACGCTGCAACTGGCGCGCTCGACCGAGGAAGAGAAGCAGTCGCAACTGCAGCGGCTGGCCAGCTTCCAGCAACGCCACGCTGGCGAAGCGCCGGCCATGCTGCAACGGCTGCAGCAGGCGGCAATTCATGACGAAAATGTGTTTGCCTGCCTGATGGATGCAGTGCGAGTGTGCTCGCTGGGGCAGATCACCGAGGCCTTGTTCGAGGTCGGCGGCCAGTACCGGCGGAGCATGTAGAACACGCCGGTGACGGTCGTCAATCCGCCCTGGCAGGCTGGTGAGAAACGTAGCGAGCGGGCCGAAATTGGGGCTGAGGAGCGGAATCGTACGCAGGTACGATGAGCACCGGAGGCTCCGGGATCGGTCCGCGCAGTAGTTTCTCGCCAGCCTGCTAGATCTCGATCTGCGTCCCCAGCTCGATCACACGATTGGTCGGCACCTTGTAATAATCCGCAGCGTCGCGCGCATTGCGCGACATGGTGGCGAACATCTGCTCGCGCCAATGCGCCATGCCGCCCTGCGTGGTCGAGACCACAGTCTGGCGCGCGATGAAGAACGAGGTTTCCATCATGCTGAATTCCAGCCCGTAGTCCTTGCACAACTCCAGGGCCTGGGGAATGTCGCGCTCGTCCTTGAATCCGTAATACACGTTGACCTGGTAGCACTCGTGCCCGAGCGCGTGGACCTTGACCCGCTCCGACACTGGCACGCTCGGAATATCGCCGTTGAATACCGTCAGGAACACGATGCGTTCATGCAGGGTCTTGTTATGCAGCAGATTGTGCAGCATCGCATGCGGTACGCCATCGCCCTCGGCACGAAAGAACAGGCCGGTGCCCTCGACCCGGACCGGCGGGCTGATGAACAGCGATTGCAGGAAATCCTGGAGCGGGATTGCATGTTTTTTCAGATTGCCGAAAACCAGCTCCCGGCCATCCCTCCAGGTCAGCATGATGGTGACCATCAGCGCCGAGATGACCAGCGGAAACCAGCCGCCATGCACAAGCTTCAGTGCGGTCGAGGAGAACAGCATGATGTCGATCAGCAGGAAAAATGCGGTCGCGCCAAAAGCCAGCGCCAGGTTGAGATGCCATTTGTAGCGGATCACGAAAAACGTGAGGATGGTGGTGGTCAGCATCGTGGCCGTGGCAGCGATGCCATAGGCCGAAGCCAGGTTGGATGAGGAACCGAATCCGACCACCGCCACCACCACTGCCGCCAGCTGCACCCAGTTGACCAGCGGTATGTAGATCTGGCCCATTTCCCGGTCGGAGGTGTAGATGACGCGCATGCGCGGCAGGAATCCGAGGGAAATTGCCTGGTGCGTGACTGAAAACGCGCCGGATATCGTCGCCTGCGAAGCAATCACGGCGGCGGCGGTGGACAACACCACCAGCGGATAGATGCTCCATGCGCCGAGCTGGTTGAAGAAGGGATTGACCACCGCTGCCGGATTTGCCAGCAGCAGCGCCCCCTGCCCGAAGTAGCTCAGGGTCAGCGCCGGAAACACGATCGTAAACCAGGCGAAGCGAACCGGCCGCTTGCCGAAATGGCCCATGT
>NZ_JAUSME010000170.1 GCF_030645555.1 Herminiimonas sp. | reverse complement strand
GTGGCGCAGGTCAGCACCAGCGCCGTCACTGCGTGTGAGAAATTAGAGATGCGCATGGTGTGCTCCTGTATGGATAACGACATTGAATAAAGATATTGAATAACGGCTGGACCTAACGCGGCGCACCCGACATGTCTGCACGCACGCGCAAAAAACTGGCAAAGCGCGGAATGCCGCTGTCATTCCAGCCCCTGTAACGGTACGTCACCCAGCTGCCTACTGGTGGCGGCGCAGCGCGTTCTGCATCACTAAATCCGCTACCAAGTTTAAAGCGTTGTCCGGCGGCTGTCTCTACCAATAATGCGCCCAGCCGGCCCTGGTGCTTGCCCTTGCCAGGCACATGGGCCAGCACCTGCGCCTCGGCATCATCATGCAGCTTCAGTTTCAACAGGTCGTCATTGCGCTCGGCACGATACAGCGATGCGCCGCGATGCAGCATCAAGCCTTCGCCACCCTCTTTCGTAATCGCCGCCAGCATTTTTTGCAGGCTGGGATGGTCGCCCACCCTGCTTTGCCTGACCGCTTGCACCCAGGACAAATCCATCGCCCTGACGGTTGATTCCAGCGTCAGCAGTCTTTGATCAAAGGTGCCGCCATGCGCAGGCAAATCGAATACCATGTAGCGCATTTTCCGCCACGCAGCATCGTCTGGATTTTGACGGCGGGCGATAGCTACCGTTGCAGAGAACTGGCCGCGACCAGTCCACAACTCGCCATCCAGCGGCGTCTGCGGCCAGCCGGCAATGAACCATGCAGGCGGATGGATGCGCTCTCCACCTCGCGTCAATAATTGCTGGCCATCCCAGTACGCGCGCATCCCGTCATATTTTTCACTGACCCAGTATTCAGCCAAAGCAATGCCGGGATGATAAACATTGGCCAGCATGACTGGCGCACGCAACTGCTGCCGGTCTTCAGCCGCCGCTGCAGGCGTGCATAGACTGGCACCAGCCAGCCAAATGGTAAAAACCAGCTGCAAGATGCGCATGGAAATTTCCTGTCGTGATGGTATGCGGCTTTTTGGGCCATCATACCGGACCCGGCCCGCCCATTAGCATGCATGGATGCACTGACAGCGCTTCCCGGCCTTGTCCTACAGACGCCGCGTCTTTTGCCTAGCATGATGGGGTCAGCGATATTTACCTATAATGAACATGGGCACGGTCATTTCTGCCGCCCGGCAATCTGTCTTGCAGACCTGTATTAAAGAGAAAAAATATAGTCCGGCTTGTCGTTGGCTTGCTGAGTTCAAGTCATTCTCGATTCTGTTGAACAATCTAAAAATAGCCCAACCTATGATGCAAATCTCTTTTCCTGCGCGACTTTTCAACAAGCTTCTTCTTGTCGTTCTTAGTCTTGCCATGGGCGCCTGCGCTACGCTGCCCGACGTTCAATATTTAAAGACATCGCTGGACCCGCAAGATAACGCGACTATACAAACAGCTCAGGGCACGATGTCAAAACAGAAAACCGAATCATTGCTGGCGCAACGCCTGCACAGCGCAAAAGTCGACTTGCCGGAACTGGCTGCCCTGGAAGAAGCAGCAACCGGCAGTCCACTGATTGCCGGTAACAAGCTGACCCTGCTCAATGACGGCCCGCAAACGATGGCGGCAATGAAAGCTGCCATCAGGAATGCAAAAGACCATATCAACCTTGAAACCTATATCTTCGATGAAGATGGTCTGGGCGAAGATTTCGCTGAACTGCTGATGCAGAAACAGCGTGAAGGTGTGCAAGTCAACATCATCTACGACAGCATAGGTTCGCTGGGTACGCCGCCGGAATTTTTTCAGACCTTGCGCGATGCCGGCATCAGCGTGCTCGAATTCAATCCAGTCAATCCATTCAAGCGGATGATTTCATGGCGTTTGAACAACCGTGATCACCGCAAGATACTGGTGGTCGACGGCACGATCGCCTTTACCGGCGGCATCAACATTACCAATGATTATTCATCTGGCTCGCTATTCCGTTCGCGCGCAAAAAGACGCTCACAACTGGGCTGGCGCGATACGCATATCCAGGTCGAAGGCCCTGCGGTCGCCTCATTCCAGTGGTTGTTCATGCAGACATGGGTCAGCCAGAAAGTCGATGATCTGGCAGCCAGGAAGTATTTCCCGCCGCTCAAGCCTGAGGGCGACAAGATAGTGCGCATCATCGCCAGCGAACCCGGTGGCGGCCACGAAGTCTACAAAGCCTATGTACTGGCGATGCAGGAAGCCAAGACATCGATACACATTACCAATTCCTACTTTGTCCCTGACGTGCAAATGATAGAGGCACTCACCAAGGCGGCCCAGCGCGGCGTGGATGTGAAGATCGTGTTTCCCGGCGTCTCCGATGCCGGTCTGGTCATGCATGCGGGCCGTTCGTTTTACAGTCAGTTACTGGCTAGCGGCGTGCGTATCTTCGAACTGCAGGCATCGGTGCTGCATGCCAAGACCGCCATCATCGATGGCTACTGGTCTACCGTCGGCTCGACCAACCTGGACATGCGCAGCTTTTTGCACAATAGCGAAGTCAATCTGATCGCCATTGATCAGAGCTTCGGCGCTGTCATGGAAAGCGCATTCAGTGAAGATTTGAAAAATTCGATAGAAGTCAGCGCTGAAAAATGGGAACAGCGTCCATTTTCAGATCGGATGCGGGAATGGATGGCGCGCCGTCTGGAGTACTGGCTATAGCGCCAGTCTTTGCTGCGACTGTCTGACACGCATGCCGCAGACCATTGCCGCTCGGCAAGCGCTGCATGAATCAGGTATCCCGGGTAGGCTATAATGTCCGGTTACCTGTTATGGCAAGAATTTTGACTGCACAAGCCCCATTCCCCGACAATAAATCGAAAAGACGCTCCCTTCAGGGGCCGCTTATTGCATTCATAGTGTTCGTTACCGTGGCACTCATAGGTATCGTCGCATTGAATAGCTGGAATGCGCGCAGCACCAAGTTGCAAGAGACCGGGATAGTGACCGGCAATATGGCCAGGGCACTGGCGCAGCACACGGAAGGCGCTATCGAAAGCGTCGATAACATCCTGGTTGGGCTGGTTGATACGCTGGAGCAAAACAGCTGGAACACGGCACATCTCGCGCACCTGAATCACTTCATGCGCCAGCACGTATCCGAACGACCGCTGTTGCATGGTCTCTTCGTCTACGATGAAAAGGGACGATGGATCGTCAATTCGCAGGAAGTTCTGCTGAAAAACATGAATAACGCCGACCGCGATTATTTCATTTTTCACCGCAACCATGCTGACCGCGGACCGTATATAGGGCCACCGATACGCAGTCGCTCCACCGGCGAATGGATCATTACCGTTTCGCGCAGACTGGAGCATCCTGACCATAGCTTTGCCGGTGTGGTGCTGGCAACCATCAACATGGGATATTTCAGATCCTTTTACGATAGCTTCGATATAGGCAAGGCCGGAGCCATCGTGATGACCTCCACCAGTGGCACCATGCTGGTACGACGGCCCTTCGATGAAGCGATCATAGGGAAAGACGTCAGCAAAGGACCGGTATTTCAGCACTACCTGTCTCACGGCCCGTCGGGAACCGTGATGTTGACCGCCAAGGTTGACAATGTTGAACGGCTTTACAGTTACCGCAGTCTCGATCATTACCCTATCCTGATGGCAGTTGCGCTTTCAAAAAAAGAAGTGCTTGCCGGCTGGCGCAATGAAACCTTGCGGTTTACCCTCGCCAGCACAGTCGCAATTGCCTTGCTGGCTCTGCTGGGCTGGCACCTTACCCGTCAGATCGGCATACGTGAACGGGCGCAGTCCGATCTGCGCACGACCAGGGATGATCTGGAAAAAATCAACAGTGAACTGGCTGCCCTGGCGCTGCAGGACGGCTTGACCGGACTGGCCAACCGGCGTCGTTTCGACGCGGCTCTGGATCAGGAATATGCGCGCGCGATGCGCAATGGAACAGCACTTGCGCTGATCATGCTGGATGTCGATCTGTTCAAGGAATACAACGATACCTATGGGCATCCGCAAGGCGACGAATGCCTGCGCAATATCAGCCGGGTACTGAAGGCCGCATCCACACGCCCCGGCGATCTGGTCGCTCGCTACGGCGGTGAAGAATTTGCCATCCTGCTGCCAGGAACTGATATTGCCGGTGCAACTGCAGTCGCCGAACGCGCCCGCCTGGCTATCCAGGCGATGAATCTCGCGCATTCGGAAAGCCAGAACGGCATCGTCAGCATCAGTGCCGGCGTCACGGCCATCATACCGGTGCGTAACGGCCATTCAGCGCCGGATCTGCTCCGCAGGGCTGACCAGGCACTTTACAAGGCCAAGGAACATGGCCGCAACCGTGTCTGTTCCGCCGATCAGGCTGAACCTGAAGCCTGGTAGCGCAAGTCATTTCCTTAAAAACCGGCAGCACATATTGCCGCCAGATGGCGAAGTTCTGGTCGACCTGAACTCCGGCAATGTGGCACGTGGCATTTGCGCCCTGCCCTACACGCGCCTGCGCGACGCTGCGCAAACCTATATCCCGGTCAACATCATCGGCAACCGGTATGTCAGCAATGGCATGGCGGCCGGCAACACGATGATGGAAGCGCGCAGCCAGGCACTGTCTGAAATTTTCGAGCGGGCCATCAAGTACCGCATCATCAGCGAAGGCCTGTGCCTGCCGGAAGTGCCGGACGAAGTCATTGCCCGTTTCCCCAACATCCAGGCCGGTATCGCCGGTTTGCGCGCAGCCGGTTTCGGCATCCTGGTCAAGGATGCATCGCTGGGCGGCAAATATCCGGTGATGAACGTGACGCTGGTGCATCCGAAGGATCAGGGCGTGTTTTCCAGCTATGGCGCACATCCGCGTTTCGAAATTGCACTGGAACGCGCAATGACGGAACTGCTGCAGGGCCGCGCACTCGATTCGCTGGAAGGATTCCCGGAGCCCGGCTTCGACATGAATGAAATCAATGCCGTCGCCAACCTGGAAATCCACTTCGTCGATTCCAGTGGCGTGATCAGCTGGAACTTCATGGGCGACACGCCCGACTTCCCGTTCGCGGACTCGAACTTCAGCAACACTACCGAGGAAGATTACAACTGGCTGGTCGATTGCATACACGGCGAAGGCAAGGATATCTACGTCGCCGCTTTCAGCGAACAAGGCGCATACAGCTGCCGCATGCGGGCGCTCACGCCTGCATGCCGCTTTTTCACCTCAGGAACATCCTCAAACCGCCAGCCATTCCTGGCGCACGGCGGCATCGGAACGCAGCGCTTGCGGCGTGCCTTCAAACACGATTTTTCCATGCCCCATCAGATAGACCCGCCGGGAAATATCCAGCGCGATCGCGAGCTTTTGCTCTATCAGCAACACCGACACCCCGCGCCTGACCAGTTCCTGCAAAAATCCCGCCACCAGCTCCACCATCTGCGGCGCCAGGCCTTCGGTCGGCTCGTCTATCATGATCAGATCGGGATCGCCCATCAGGGTCCGGCATAGCGCCAGCATTTGCTGTTCGCCACCAGACAATACGCCAGCCAGCACCTGGCTGCGTGCCTGCAGTTGCGGGAACAGCCGGTACATGTCGGCGGCAGTCCAGCGCGTCGGCTTGCCTTTTTTCTGGCCCAGCATCAGATTCTGTGCCACGCTCAATGCGGGAAATACATCCCGGCCTTCCGGCACATAACCCAATCCCCGCTGGGCGATTTCAAATGTCTTCAAGCCGAGGATATCTTCCCCCTTGTAGCGGATGGCACCTGTTGCCGCAAGCTGCCCCATTACCGCCTTCACCGTGGTCGAGCGTCCCGCGCCATTGCGGCCGAGCAGACTGACTATCTCGCCTTCATGGACCACCAGATCAACGCCATGCAGCACATGGCTCTTGCCGTAAAAGGCATGCAGGTTTTCAATTTCCAGCAAGGCACTCATGCGGCATTCCCTGTCTCGCTAGCACTGCCCAGATAGGCTTGCTGTACCAGCGAATTGTTGCGTATATTCGCTGGCGTGTCACATGCAATGATTTCGCCATGCACCAGCACCGCGATGCGATCGGCCAGATCGAATACCACGCCCATGTCGTGCTCGACCATCAACAAGGTCTTGCCTATCGTGACCTTGCGTATCAGTTCGACTGCTGCCTCGGATTCGGAACGGCTCATGCCGGCGGTCGGCTCATCAAGCAAGATCACTGCGGCGCCACCGGCTATCGTGATGCCGATTTCCAGTGCGCGCTGCTCCGCATAACTGAGCAAGCCGGCGGCTACATGGCGGCGCGCCTGCAAGCCGATTTCTTCCAGCATCTTTTCGGCGCGCTCATTGGCATCCTGCAAGCCGTTCAAGCGCTGCCAGAACGAATAGCGGTAACCGAGCGACCACAGTACCGCGCAGCGCAGGTTTTCAAACACGCTCAGGCGATGAAAAATATTCGTGATCTGGAAACTGCGCGAGAGCCCGAGGCGATTGATTTCGTGCGGCTGGCGTTCGCTTATGCTGGCCCCATGCAACAGGATGGCGCCGCTGCTCAAGGCATGGCGACCGGAAATCAAATTGAACAGCATGGATTTTCCGGCGCCA
>NZ_JAUSME010000155.1 GCF_030645555.1 Herminiimonas sp. | reverse complement strand
ATGTCTGCAGATATCCGCATCACCCTCGAAAATGGCCTGGGCAGCCTGATACTGGATCGACCCCAGGCGATGAATGCGCTATCGCTAGGCATGGTCCGTACGCTTGCACAAACCTTGATGGCATGGAGAGCAAATCCGGATGTACGGGCAGTCCTGATACGCAGCGACCTGCCAAAAGCATTTTGCGCCGGCGGCGATATCCATTTTTTCCACGAAGTCGCGCATGGCGGTTTGACTGGCGGCAGCGCATTGCTGGAAGATTTTTTTACCGAAGAATATGCGCTGAATCACTTGATCCACCACTACCCGAAACCGTACATCGCAGTGATGGATGGCATCGTGATGGGCGGCGGCATGGGCATTACGCAAAGCAGCGCGGCGGCACGCATACGCATCGTGACCGAGCGCACCCGGATGGCCATGCCGGAAGTGAATATCGGCTTGTTTCCCGATGTAGGCGGCGGCTATTTCCTGTCGCGTCTGCCGGGAAAAATCGGCACCTACCTCGGTTTGACGGGTGAAATCATCGGTGCGGCCGACGCCTTGTATGCAGATTTGGCCGATGTCTTTGTGCCGCGTGCAGAATTACCGGCGCTGCTGACCCTGCTTGCCTCAGTCAACGACCATCAATACCGCTCAGCGATTGATGAATTCGCAGCCCCGTTTGCGGCGCAAATCGATCCGGTAAACAGTGTGCTGGCAAAGCAGCGCAAG
This sequence comes from Herminiimonas sp., assembly GCF_030645555.1. Classification (GTDB taxonomy): domain Bacteria; phylum Pseudomonadota; class Gammaproteobacteria; order Burkholderiales; family Burkholderiaceae_D; genus Oxalicibacterium. The sequence goes on along the minus strand of NZ_JAUSME010000155.1, from coordinate 4,253 downwards.
CTGATCGACCGTCATTTTTCACATGCAAGCGTGGCTGAAATAATCGCATCACTGGCGCAAGATGATGATCCCTTCGCGAGCAAAACCATGGAGGCATTGCTGAAACGCTCGCCACTCATGGTATGCGTAGCACTGGAACAAATCCGCCGCTCGGCAACGATGGGGCTGGCCGATTGCCTGCGCCTGGAACGCACGATGGTAAGACGCTGTTTCGAACATGGGGAGGTAGTCGAGGGAATACGCGCCCTCGTCATCGACAAGGATCATGCACCACAATGGCGGCCCTCATCGTTGCAGCAGGTAAGGCCTGAAATGATTGCGCCATTTTTTGAGTCGGCCTGGCCAGACTATGCGCATCCGCTGCGCGATCTGGCCTGATGCAGAACTGATTCGATCCCGGAGCCACCTCACCGGTGATACCGTGGCTACATTTCGTCGATCAGGAACAAGCGCCGGTGTTCACGTATCGCATAGCGATCTGTCATCCCTGCTATGTAATCGGCCACCTTGCGCGCCTGCGTTGCAATGGCTTGCGGCGCATCGCTGGCAGCCTGCTGATAATCGGGCGGCAACAGATTCGGTTCGCGCATGAAAGCCTCGAACAATTCCACCACGATGCGACGCGCCTTGCTGGTCATGCGGTTAACCTGGAAATGCTGGTATAGATTTTCGCGCAGGAAGCGCTTGAGTAACACGGCATCGGCACGCATGCGCTCGGAAAAGGCAATCAGCGCCGGCGCATTGCGCACGTCATCGACTGTTTTCAATTGTGCTGATTGTATGCGCTGCTGCGAGGTGTCGATCACGTCTATGATCAGCGCATTGATCATGCGGCGTATCGTTTCATTGATGGCGCGCCGGCCGCTGATGCCGGGGAATGCCAGCTCGACCTGATGGCGATGGCGCGCATAGAAATCAATTTCATCGAGCTGCGCAGTAGTCAGCAAACCAGAGCGCAAACCATCGTCTATATCGTGATTATTGTAGGCGATTTCATCGGCCAGATTCGCCAGCTGCGCTTCCAGCGTCGGCTGTTTTTTCTCGATGAAGCGCAAGCCTATCGCATCCAGTTTTTTTGCATTGTCGATTGAACAGTGCTTCAGTATGCCTTCGCGCGTCTCGAACATCAGGTTCAAGCCATCGAACGCACCGTAGCGCTGCTCCAGTGTATCGACCACACGCAGGCTTTGCAGGTTGTGCTCGAAGCCGCCGTATTCGCGCATGCAGGCATTCAACGCATCCTGGCCGGCATGGCCGAATGGCGTATGGCCTAGATCGTGCGCGAGCGAAATCGCCTCGATCAGATCTTCATTCAAGTTCAGATTACGTGCGATCGATCGCCCTATCTGCGCTACTTCTATGCTGTGCGTGAGCCGCGTGCGGAACAGGTCGCCTTCATGATTGACGAACACCTGGGTCTTGTATTCAAGGCGGCGAAAAGCGGCAGAGTGGATGATGCGGTCGCGGTCGCGCTGGAATTCGGTGCGCGATGACGGCGAGGTCTCAGTGTAGCGACGGCCCGTCGATGTATCGGACCGGGCCGCGTAAGGCGCCAGATGGACCTCGATATTCATGTCAGAAAACTGACAGAAAAAACGTCGCTGCCTGAGCGCATATCAGGAAATGCATGCATTCAATGTTTGCAGCAGGATGTCTTGCGGCACCGTCATGATGACCGATGCGCCCAGGGGTTTGAGCAGGATGAACTTGATCTGGCCGCCTTCATTTTTCTTGTCGACTTCCATCAGTTCCAGCCAGCGTTCAGTCCCGAGATCGGGTGCAACTGTCGGCAATCCGGCCGCCTGCACCAATGCACTGATGCGATTCCTGGACTGCAGGTCGATAAACCCCATACGGTGTGACAGGTCCGCCGCCATCACCATGCCGCAACCGACTGCTTCGCCGTGCAGCCAGACGCCGTAACCCATGCCGGCTTCGATCGCATGGCCGAAGGTGTGACCGAAATTAAGTATCGCGCGCAAGCCGCCTTCGCGCTCATCCTGGCGCACCACATCTGCCTTGATCTCGCACGAGCGCCTGATCGCATACGCCAGTGCAGTGGCATCCTTATCCACCAGCTTTGCTATATTCGCTTCTATCCAGTCGAAAAACGGCGCATCGATGATCGCGCCATGCTTGATCACTTCCGACAAGCCGGCAGACAGTTCGCGGGCCGGCAAGGTGTTCAGCGTGGCAGTATCGGCAATCACGGCTTGCGGTTGATAGAACGCGCCTATCATGTTCTTGCCGAGAGGATGGTTGATGCCGGTTTTGCCGCCAACCGAAGAGTCAACCTGTGACAGCAGTGTAGTCGGCACCTGGATAAAGGGCACGCCACGCATATAGGACGCGGCGGCAAAGCCCGTCATGTCGCCAATCACGCCGCCGCCCAGGGCGATGAGCGTGGTTTTACGGTCACATTTTTCAGCCAGCAAGACATCGAACACCTTCATCAGGTTCGCCCAATTCTTTGCTTCCTCGCCATCCGGCAAAATGATAGGTGTGACATGCTTGCCTGCGGCTTCCAGCGTTTTCGTCAAACGATCCAGATAAAGTGGCGCCACTACTGTGTTGGTGACTATCGCGACGCGTGGTCCGGCTATGTGCGCGGCAACCACCTGGGGATCGCCGAGCAAGTTCTGCCCGATGCTGATCGGATAGCTGCGCGCGCCTAAGTCAACGTGCAGGGTATTGGAAGCTGAGAGCGGAGACATCATGGAATGCTTTGGTAAAGAGTCCTGTTGCGACGATGCCGGCTCATAGACCGGCACATGTTCCGGCCCCAACTGCGCCAGTATGGTTTGCATCAGGAATTGTACATTGGGCCGGCCGGTATCGATGACGATGTCGGCGACTTCATTGTAGAACGGTTCGCGGGTGCGCGATAATTCTTCTATGGTCTTGCGCGGATCGGCAGTCTGCAGCAGCGGACGATTTTTATCGTGGCTGGTGCGCTGCAGGATGCTGTTGACGCTGGCACGCAGATAGATGACGGTGCCGCGCGACTTGAGATAGGCGCGATTTTCGGCATTGAGTACCGCGCCGCCGCCGGTAGCCAGCACGATATCCTGTTGCGCAGTCAGGTCGCGTATGACTTCCGCCTCGCGCTGCCGGAAGCTGGCTTCGCCCTCGAGCTCAAAGATCAGCGGGATGGACGCACCGGTTCGTGCTTCGATTTCATGGTCGGAATCGATGAAGCGTTTGTTCAGTCTTTTGGCCAGCGCACGACCGACTGTCGTTTTGCCGGCACCCATCAAGCCGACCAGAAAAATATTTCCACCCACGTTACACAAACTCTTTCTTACCAAACGCAGCGACCAAGATGGTCGCTGCCTACAACCGGCATCCTACCTGATTGACACCTTGTCGTTAAGGATTTTAGGCGTCAGGAAAATGAGCAGCTCGGTTTTGTCGTTGGTGCGCCCGGTCGTCTTGAACAAATTACCCAGCAGCGGCAGGTCGCCAAAGAACGGCACCTTCGTCACAGAATCACGTTCGGTTTGCTGGAAAATACCGCCGATGACCACCGTGCCGCCGTTGTCGATCAACACCTGCGTTTTAACATGCTTGGTATCGATGGCAAAACCTGCACGTGTTTCCACGCCGACGCTGTCTTTATTGACGTCCACATCCAGGATGACATTGCCATCCGGCGTGATTTGCGGCGTGACTTCCAGCTTCAGATTGGCCTTCCTGAATGAAATGCTGGTTGCGCCGCTGCTGGTCGCTTGCTGGTATGGCAACTCCGTGCCTTGCTCGATCAAGGCTTTCAGTTGATCGGCGGTAATCACGCGCGGGCTGGATATGATTTTGCCTTTGCCATCTGCTTCCAGCGCCGACAATTCCAAACCGATGAACCTGGTCGCTGCCGCATTGAACAAGGTCAGCGCGACGGAACCTGGTGTCAGGCCGCCGATCCCCCCTGCAGGCAAGTTCACTGCATTGCCGTTGACCGTCTGCAAAGCAGTTGCATTCAGGCCGGGGGCATCCGCGTTCGCATTTTGCACGCCACCGACTTCCAGAATATTTCCGCGGGTACGTTGCAAACCAAAACCCAGCTTGACACCCAGATTGCGGCTGAATTTATCGTCCGCTTCGACTATCCGTGCCTCGATCATGACTTGACGGCTGGCAATATCGGTTTTTTGTACCAGTGCCCGGATCTCTTCCAGCTTGGAAGGGATATCGGTGATGAACAATTGGTTGGTACGCGGATCGACAACTGCGCTGCCGCGCTTGGTCAGGATGCTGCG
>NZ_JAUSME010000143.1 GCF_030645555.1 Herminiimonas sp. | reverse complement strand
ATGTTCGCGCAAGCCAACAGCGAACATTGCCGCCACAAGATATTCAACGCCGACTGGACCATAGACGGCGAGAAGCAGGATAAATCGCTCTTTGCGATGATCAAGAATACGCATCAACTGGCGCCACGCGGCACCGTCGTTGCCTACAGCGACAATTCATCGGTGATCGAGGGTGCCACGGTGTCGCGTTTCTACCCGCGCGGTGCAGCTGCCGGCAATGTGTATGCCGCCTCGGAAGAGTTGACGCATATCCTGATGAAGGTGGAGACGCATAACCATCCGACCGCAATTTCGCCATTCCCCGGCGCATCGACCGGTGCCGGCGGCGAAATCCGCGATGAAGGCGCAACCGGCCGCGGCGCCAAGCCCAAGGCTGGCCTGGGCGGTTTTACCGTATCCAATCTGATGTTGCCGGATGCCGTGCAGGCGTGGGAAAACGATCACGATGTCACCGTCGCAGTAACAGAAGAGACAAAATCAAATACGTACGGCAAACCGGATCGCATCGCTTCGCCTTTGCAAATCATGATCGACGGCCCCATAGGTGCAGCCTCGTTCAACAATGAATTCGGCCGTCCTGTACTCGGCGGTTACTTCCGTACCTACGAACAAAACGTCGCAGGCCTGGTCAACGGTTATCACAAGCCGATCATGATTGCCGGCGGCATCGGCAGCATCGCCGCCAAGCATACAAAGAAACACGATTTGCCAGTCGGCAGCCTGTTGATACAACTGGGCGGCCCGGGCATGCGCATAGGCATGGGTGGCAGTGCCGCCTCGTCGATGGCAACCGGCGCCAATACGGCAGACCTGGATTTCGATTCGGTCCAGCGCGGCAATCCTGAAATGGAAAGACGTGCGCAGGAAGTCATCAATGCATGCTGGGCGATGCAGGACAACAATCCTATCCTGTCGATACATGACGTCGGTGCGGGCGGTTTGTCGAACGCCTTCCCTGAAATCACCAACGACGCCAAGCGTGGCGCGATTTTCGATTTACGCGCAGTTCCGCTCGAAGAGAGCGGCATGGCGCCGAAGGAAATCTGGAGCAATGAATCGCAGGAGCGCTATGTCTTGGCGATTGCACCGGACAGCCTGCCGCACTTCGAGTATCTGTGCGAACGCGAGCGCTGCCTGTTTGCCGTGGTCGGGACTGCCACCGAGGAGCGCCAGCTCAAGGTGATCGATCCGCAGCACGGTAACGAGCCGGTCGACATGCCTATGGATGTCTTGCTCGGCAAGCCGCCAAAAATGCACCGCGACGTCAGCCATCTGAAACAGGAGTTTCCGGCGATTGACGTGACCGGCATCGATTTGCTGGAAGCATCGATACGCGTGCTGCGTCTGCCTACAGTGGCCGACAAATCCTTCCTGATCACGATCGGCGACCGCACCGTGGGCGGGACGTCGGTGCGCGATCAAATGGTCGGCCCGTGGCAAGTGCCGGTGGCCGATTGCGCCGTCACGACGATGAGTTTCGAAGGCTATCTGGGTGAAGCGATGTCTATGGGCGAGCGCACGCCGCTGGCCGTCATCAATGCCGCCGCATCCGGCCGCATGGCCGTCGGCGAAGCGCTGACCAATATCGCCGCGGCACCGATAGCCGATATTTCCGACATCAAGCTGTCCGCCAACTGGATGGCTGCCTGCGGTCAGCCGGGGCAGGATGCGGCGCTGTTCGATACCGTCAAGGCAGTCGGCATGGAACTGTGCCCGGCGCTCGGCATCAGCATCCCGGTCGGCAAGGATTCGCTGTCGATGCGCACCACCTGGAAAGAGGGCGATGAAGACAAGGCTGTGGTTTCGCCGGTGTCCCTGATCGTGTCTGCCTTTGCCCCAGTCTATGATGTGCGCAAATCGCTGACGCCGCAATTGCGCACCGATGCCGGCGACACCGTGCTGATCGCCATCGATCTGGGGCGCGGCAGGAATCGCCTGGGCGCATCCGCCTTCGCGCAAGTGATGCAGCAACTCGGCAATGAAACGCCGGATGTCGATAGCGCAGAAGATCTGAAAGGATTCTTTGTCGCGATCCAGCGGCTTAACAAGGAACAGAAACTGCTCGCCTATCACGACCGTTCCGATGGCGGCCTGTTCACCACCTTGTGTGAAATGGCGTTTGCCGGCCATGTCGGCCTGTCGGTCAATCTCGACATCCTGACGCTAGAAGGCGAACATGCCAGCGACGGTGGCGATGCGAAAAACTGGACCAGCCAGGTGGCCGAGCGCCGCAACGACCTGACCTTGCGCGCCTTGTTCAATGAAGAACTCGGCGCCGTGATCCAGGTGCGCGCGGCGGAAAAGTCGGACGTCATGAATGTGCTGCGCGAATACAATCTCGGCGCATGCAGCCACATTATCGGCAAGCTGACCGAGACAGACACGATCGAATTCACGCGCGATGCAAAGACCATCTACAGCCAGGCACGTATAGACCTGCATCGCTTCTGGAGCGAAACCAGCTGGCGCATTGCGCGCCTGCGCGACAATCCGGATTGCGCCGATGCCGAGTACGACCGCATCCTCGACAAGCTCGACCCCGGCATGACGCCCAAGCTGAGTTTTGATCCGCAGGAAGATATTGCGGCACCCTTCATAGCAAAAGGTAGCCGCCCACGCATTGCGATCCTGCGCGAGCAGGGCGTCAATTCGCAAATCGAAACCGCGTATGTGATGCACAAGTCCGGGTTTGAAGCAGTGGACGTGCACATGAGCGATCTGATTTCCGGTCGTGCGCATCTGGGCGATTTCAAGGGCGTGATCGCGGTTGGCGGTTTCTCATACGGCGACGTACTGGGCGCCGGCGAAGGCTGGGCGAAAACAATCTTGTTCAACATGCAGCTGGCTGAAGAGTTCGCGACCTTCTTTGATCGTGCCGATACGTTTGCACTGGGTATCTGTAATGGCTGCCAGATGATGAGCAATCTGAAATCGATCATCCCGGGCGCGCAGGCATGGCCGAAGTTCACACGCAACAAGGCCGAGCAATTCCAGGCACGTTTTTCGATGGTTGAAGTGGGCGATTCGCCATCGATCTTCTTCAATGGGATGGCCGGCACGCAAAGCGCGATAGCCATCGCGCACGGTGAAGGTTATGCCGACTTTTCGCTGACTGGCGATATAGACAAGGCGATTGTCGCCATGCGCTTCATCGACAACAAGGGTCATGCAACAGAAACTTATCCATACAATCCGAATGGTTCGCCGCAGGGCATTACCTCGGTGACTACACCGGACGGCCGCTTTACCGTGTTGATGCCGCACGCAGAACGCGTGTTCCGCAGCGTGCAGCA
>NZ_JAUSME010000126.1 GCF_030645555.1 Herminiimonas sp. | reverse complement strand
TGTCGCGCCTGTCGCGCAATTTCCCGGCCACGCCGACTGTCGATTTGCGTCCCGACGAACGCGGCCGGTATTATCTGCTGACGGTCTCGGCCAACGACAGGAACGGCTTGCTGTATTCGATCGCCAATGTGCTGGCGAAATACAAGGTCAATCTGCACACTGCCAAGGTCATGACGCTGGGCGAACGCGTCGAGGACGTGTTCCTGATCGATGGCTCGGTACTGAACAATCCGCGCAGTCAGATCCAGCTGGAGACTGACTTGCTCGACGCGCTGCGGGTCTGATGCTCGCCGCATCAAACGCCGTCGTTTTTCAATCTGCCTTTCAATTCAAATAATTGCATCACTATGACCGAACCACTACGCCTCTCCAAACGCATGTCCGAACTGGGTCTTTGCTCGCGCCGCGAAGCCGACGAATGGATCGCCCGTGGCTGGGTACGCGTTGATGGCAAGGTTGTCTCGGAACTGGGCACCAAGATACTACCGACACAAAAAGTGACGGTGGAACGTCAGGCGGCGGCAGAACAAGCCAAGCGCGTCACTATCCTGATCAACAAGCCGATGGGCTACGTCAGCGGTCAGGCCGAAGACGGCTACAAACCGGCAGTCGCGCTGATCAAGGCGGAAAACCGCTGGAAAGAAGACCAGTCGACGACGCAATTCCATCCTACGCAGTTGCGCAGCCTGGTTCCCGCCGGGCGCCTGGACATCGACTCGATCGGCTTGCTGGTCTTGACGCAGGATGGCCGGATCGCCAAGCATTTGATAGGCGAAACGACCAGTGTCGAAAAAGAATACCTGGTGCGCGTGCAATACACGAAGCTGGGGACGCTGCCGGAGTCAGAATTGAAGCGCCTCAACCATGGCTTGATGCTGGATGGAAAAAAACTGCTGCCGGCGCAAGTCAAATGGCAAAACGAAGACCAGTTGAGCTTCATTTTGCGCGAGGGTAAAAAACGCCAGATCCGCCGCATGTGCGATATCGTCGGACTGAAGGTCGTTGGCTTGAAGCGCGTGCGCATAGGCCGAGTGAAGCTGGGCGACTTGCCGGTGGGTGAATGGCGCTATCTGGAAGACGGCGAACAGTTCTGATTGCCCCGCAATTTAATTTCCACACGGAAATTTGTTCTAGATCAATATCCGTTTAAACAAAGCCGTCACAATCACATCTTCTGCGGCGGCGTGCGCCTGCATGCCCGCCCGCCATCTGCCCCGCTCCTGACGGCGCTCACATATATACACGCATTCATCGCACATGGAAAACAGCTACACCGGCCGTCCGCCGCCGGCCATGCATCCCGGGGATGCGGATAGTCTAACGAAAAACCGGCGCATCAATCAGCTCTACAAATCACTGATGCAGTGCAATCAAGCCATAGTGCGCAGCGACAGTGAACAAATTCTGTTCGCGAAAATTTGCCGCAATGTCGTCAATTTCGATTGCATGAAAATGGCCTGCATCTCGATGCTCGATGAAACAGGACAGCAGCTGGTATCGGTAGCCGCGGATGGCGACGGCACCGACTATCTGCAACAACTGCCTATTTCGATCATTGCCGAGACAACCTATGGGCGCGGCCCGAGCGGCATCGCCTTTCGTGAAAACCGGCCTTACTGGTGCCAGGATTTTCAGCATGATCCGGCCACCCTGCCCTGGCGCGAGCGCGCGACCCGCTTCGACTGGAAAGCCTGCGCCGCCTTGCCGCTGCACAGGAAAGGCATGGTCATAGGCACGATCAATCTGTACGCTGACCAGGTCGATGCCTTCGATGAAACTACCCGCAATCTGCTCATCGAACTGGCCATCGACATCGACTATGCGCTCAGCCGGTTCGAGCTGGAAGCAGAGCGTCAACATTCGCTGAAAATGAAGACACTGCGCGTGTTCATGCTGGAACTCATGACCAGCGAGTTGCCGCTGAAGGAAATCCTGCTCAATGTGGTGTACCAGCTGGAAGCCATCATTCCAGACAGCCTGTGTTCCATCATGCTGCGCGACAAGGATAGCTTGCGGCTGCGTGTAGGTGCAGCACCCAGCCTGCCCGATTTTTACAATGCCGCCATCGATGGAATGAGCATTTCCTTAGGCATTGGATGCTGCCCCAACACGATCGCCAGCGGTACACGCACTATCGTTAGCGATATTGCCCAGGATCCGCTCTGGACTGCGTTTGCCTCCATAGCTGCAAAAGCAGAACTGGGTTCTTGCTGGTCCGAACCGATATTTTCAGCCGATGCGCAAGTCATCGGGGCGTTTGCCGTCTATCACCGCAGCCCATACACCCCCGAAAAATACGATCTGCAGCTGATAGAAACGGCTGCGCATTTTGTCGCCATTGCGATCGAGCGCAAACAGTCCGAAGCCTTCCTGCGCAAGCTCTCGCATGCAGTCGAGCAAAGCTCCAATGCAATACTGATCACCGATCTTGACGGCGTGATCGAATACGCCAACACCGCCTTCAGCCTCAACTCCGGCTACGCCATCGATGAAGTCCTCGGCAAGAAACCCAGTCTGCATCGAAGCGGGAAAACACCGCGAGCAACTTACGCCGACATGTGGGCGCATCTGGCACGCGGCGAAAGCTGGCATGGCGAATTCATCAATCGACGAAAAAATGGCTCAGAACATGTAGACCTGGTACACATCTCGCCGGTGCGGGAAGCCGATGGCCGCATCACGCATTATCTGGCAATAGAAGAAGACATTACCGACAGAAAAAATGCGCAGGCGCGCATCAAATACCTGGCGCATTACGATGTCTTGACAGGGTTGCCGAATCGCGTGCTGCTCGACGAGCGCGCACACCATGCGCTGCAAGTGGCGGAAAAAAACCGGGATGCGCTGGCCGTGATGTTCATCGATCTGGATCACTTCAAGAACATCAACGATACGCTGGGCCATAGTCTCGGCGACGCGCTGCTGCTTGCATTGAGTCAGCGCCTGCAGCTGGCGCTGCGCAGTGAGGATACCTTGTCGCGTCTGGGTGGTGACGAATTCATACTGCTGCAACCCGGCGCCAACCGGGAAGATGCCAGAAAGACCGCGCAGCAGCTGATGGACATCATCAAGCAACCCTATCAAATCGGCCCGCACGACCTGAGCGTGATGGCTTCGATCGGCATTGCCGTCTACCCGGAGGATGGGGCGGATTTTGAAACGCTGCACAAGAATGCCGATGTCGCGATGTATCGCGCCAAGGAAGCCGGCCGCAACAGCTACCAGTTCTTTACGCAGGAAATGCAGGAGCGCTCGACACGCTACCTGAAAATCGTCAACGCCTTGCGCCAGGCAGTTGAACTGCATCAGCTGGAATTGCACTACCAGCCGCAAATATCCTTGTCAGACGAAAAGATCATCGGTGCCGAAGCGCTGTTGCGCTGGCGACATCCGGAACTGGGCAATGTCTCTCCGGCAGAATTCATCCCGATTGCAGAAGAAAGCGGGCTGATCATGCAGATAGGGGAATGGGTATTGCGCACTGCGGTGCGACAGGCGAAGGCCTGGCACGAGCGCGGCTACACCGCGCTGTTGATGGCAGTCAATCTGTCGGCGGTGCAATTCCGTCATGCAGGATTGCCCGATCTGGTCATGCGCATATTGAATGAAGCAGATTTCCCGCCGCAATATCTGGAGCTGGAATTGACTGAAGGCGTGGCGATGCACAATCCGCAAGGCGCCATTGCGATGATGAACAATCTGCACGCGCACGGTGTGCGGATGTCGATAGACGACTTCGGCACCGGCTATTCCTCGCTCAGCTATCTGAAAAAATTCAAGGTCTACAAACTCAAGATAGACCAATCCTTCGTGCGCGATATCAGTAGCGATGCAGAAGACAGGGCGCTCGTCAGCGCCATCATAGGGATGGCGAAAAGCCTGGGCTTGCAAACCATCGCCGAAGGCGTGGAAACAGTAGAGCAACTGGCGTTTCTGCGTGCAGAGGGGTGCCACGAAGCGCAAGGCTACCATTACAGCAAGCCATTACCGGTGGCGGCCTTCGAGGATTTTCTGGCTGCGACATTGCCCGCAGTACGCGTGCTGCGTAGCGCTACGCGTTAAGCAGCAGGATGTATGGGACGGCTACAGGAGATAGGGATAGCGCAGCGCGTAAAGCACGGCGTAAAGATCAATCGTCGTCGCCCGGATCCATCTCCGGGAACAGGACATCGACGTAGCCGAATTTGGTGAAGTCGGTGACCCGCATCGGATACAGGATGCCGTCCAGATGATCGCATTCGTGCTGCACCACGCGCGCATGAAAGCCGTCGACATCGCGACTGATCGCATTGCCATGCTGGTCAAAACCTTCATAATGCAAGCTGCTGAAACGCGGCACCACGCCACGCAAGCCGGGCACCGACAGGCAACCTTCCCAGCTTTCCTCCATCTCGGCTGAGAGCGGCCGCAACTTCGGATTGATCAGCACTGTTTCCGGTATCGCTGGCGCATCCGGATAGCGCGTGTTCTGCTTGAAGCCGTAAATCACCAGGCGCAGATTCACGCCTATCTGCGGCGCAGCCAGGCCGGCGCCGTTGGCCGCATACATCGTGTCGAACATGTCGGCGATCAGCGCGTCCAGCTCCGGCGTGCCGAAAGCCTGCACCGGTTCGGCTATGCGCAGCAGGCGCGGATCGCCCATCTTCAGGATTTCTCTTACCGTCATTTGATCGTCTTCAAATAGTCTGTGAA
>NZ_JAUSME010000122.1 GCF_030645555.1 Herminiimonas sp. | reverse complement strand
CTCACAGTCCGATCATGGCCAAGGCCAAAGAGGTGGTCGATTCCGGCAAGCTCGGCAAACTGGTGGCCGTCATGGGCAGTGCCACCTTCTTCAAGCCCGACGCCTACTTTGCCGATGCACCCTGGCGGCGCGAAGTCGGTGGTGGCCCGATCCTCCTGAACATGATTCACGAGGTGCATAACCTGCGCATGTTGTGCGGCGACGTCGTCGCGGTGCAGGCGTTCGCCAGCCATGCCACGCGCGGCTTCGCGGTGGAAGATACGGTCGCCATCAACCTGCGCTTTGCCAGCGGGGCATTGGGCAGCTTCATGCTGTCCGACACAGCAGCCTGTCCGCGCAGCTGGGAGCAAACCTCGCAGGAAAACAAGGCCTATCCGACTTACGACGACGAAGACTGCTACGTCATCACCGGCACCAACGGCAGCCTGTCGGTGCCGACGATGCGCCTCAAAACCTATCCGCGTCCGCAAGACCGTTCCTGGTGGAAAGCGTTTGAAGTCGGCGTGGTCGGTATGGTGCGGGACGACCCTTTGACACACCAGATAGAACATTTCGGCGCCGTGGTGCGCGGTGAGGCGCAGCCCCTGGTCAGTGCGCGCGATGGCCTGCTCAACCTGCGCATCACCGAAGCCATAGGCGAAGCCGCCAAGACCGGACAAGTGGTAGAACTGTCCCCCCATTGATATCAACCTGAAAGAAAAACACCATGAAAATTCTCATGCTCAACGGCATCAACCTCAACATGTTCGGCAAACGTGACCCCAAGCAATACGGCACCATCACGCTCGACGAAATCAACGCCAGGCTGGGCACCTTGGCCCAGGAACTGGGCGCGGAAATGGAGTACTTCCAGACCAATAGCGAAGGCGAGATGTGCGAGCGCATTCATCAGGGCTATCAGGACGGCGTGGACGCGGTGCTGATTAACGCCGGTGCCTGGACGCATTACAGCTACGGTATTCGCGATGCACTGGCCATCCTGACCTGCCCGATCATCGAGCTGCACATGTCCAATATCCATGCCCGCGAAGCGTTCCGCCATGTCTCGGTGTTCGCGGAAATTGCCAAAGGCCAGATTTGCGGATTCGGTGTGGACAGCTACCTGCTGGCGCTGCGCGCCGCTGTTTCCAGCGTCTCGGCGGCAAAGGCGGCCTGAAAATGATCAATGGCAATACTGAAATCATTGCCCACATCGGCTTCCCGACGCACGCCTTCAAGGCGCCGATGATCTACAACCCGTGGTTCGAGCAGGTTGGTGTCAACGCCATCGTGGTGCCCATGGCTTGCCAGGCGCCGGACTACCCGGACTTTCTGCGCGCGGTGTTCCGGCTAGCCAACATCCGCGGCGCGCTCATCACCATGCCGCACAAGGTCACGACGGTCGGCTTGCTGGACGAGGTGTTGCCCACGGCCGCGATTGCCGGCGCGTGCAATGCGGTTCGTCGTTTGCCGGATGGGCGCCTGCAAGGCGACATGTTTGATGGCGAGGGCTTTGTGCGCGGCGTGTTGCGCAAGGGTCTGGTCC
>NZ_JAUSME010000118.1 GCF_030645555.1 Herminiimonas sp. | reverse complement strand
GAGGTAACTCCGCCAGCATGGTTTTTGTAGTAGAATTCACCGTCGTAAAATTATAGATACCGGTCCGCGGCACAGCTATTGCAGTGTCGATAGAAGAACTGGATTTAAACTCAAATCTGAAAGGAATTACCATGCGTCATCGTCACGGCCTTCGTAAGTTAAATCGTACTTCTTCCCATCGTCTTGCCATGTTGCGCAACATGACTGTTTCGCTGCTGCGTCACGAAGCAATCAAAACTACTTTGCCTAAGGCTAAAGAGTTGCGTCGCGTGATCGAACCGATCCTGACCCTCGGCAAAACCGACACCCTGGCAAACAAACGTCTGGCCTTCAATCGCCTGCGCGATCGCGAAATGGTTGTCAAACTGTTCGCTGAACTCGGCCCACGTTACGCAAACCGCAATGGCGGCTACCTGCGCATCCTGAAAATGGGTTTCCGTGTTGGTGACAATGCACCGATGGCATTCATTGAATTGCTCGACCGTCCAGAGACAACCGAAGCTGTAGAAGATAACAGCGGCGAATAAGCCAGCGACCGCTTCTTGCGGTTTGCAGCAATAAAAAAAGCCAGGCTATGCCTGGCTTTTGCTTTTCCAGCATCGCTTCAGGGTAAGCGTGTTTGTGGCAAGATAGAGCCCCGGATAAAGAGCGATTTCATGCTGCCATGTTGACTGCAGTGTTTGCCATTTAATCAGCGCCATCTATTTAACTCAGCACTTATTCCTCCATGCCTATGTCTGCGCAAGTCTTGCTGGTATTTACGAATGTGCCTGATGCGGACACGGCAGAGCGTTTGGCGTGCATTTTAATTGAACGTCGCGTGGCTGCGTGTGTCAATATTTTGCCGGCGATACGCTCGTTTTATCATTGGCAAGGTCAGCTGGAAACAGCGACAGAAGTGATGCTGCAAATTAAAACGATACAGCCGCATTACGCAGAGCTGGAAGCGGTGATCAAGGCTGCGCATCCATATGCCGTGCCGGAGATTATCGCCATCCCCATCGTCGATGGCTTGCCGGCGTATTTAGACTGGATCAGGCAGGAAACAGATAAGGATATGAATGTTTAAGAAATGCTGGATGCAGCACTTGCATCGCTCGCTCGTTGTCTGGCAAGCAAGCCGGGTCGGCATGCTGCGTTTTTTTTCGCTGATCGCCTTGCTGTGCGCCTTGCCTTTGCCTGGACATGCTGAAGAAACCTTCCTTGCGCCCGAAGTGGCCTTCAAGTTTACTGCCCGCATGGCGGATGCGGACACGATCGCGGTGACGTATGCGATCGCCGATGGCTATTACATGTATCGCGAACGTTTTGCATTCAAGGCCATAGGCGCGACCCTGGGTGAAGCCGTCATTCCGGCCGGGAAAATCAAGTTTGATGAAACCTTTCAAAAGGATGTGGAAACCTATCGCAACAGTGTGACGATACGGATTCCCGTTCAGGCAGCGGCGCGCTTTACGCTGCTTGCCAGCAGTCAGGGATGCTCGGATAAAGGTTTGTGCTATGCGCCGATGGAGTCGCAGGCCATGCTGTCTGCAAAAGGCGATGCCGCGTCTGTTGCGCCGCAAGTCCAGACTGCGCAGGGCGCTACTGCGGCAGCCAATGCGATTCCAGATTCTGAAATGGGTCGCATTGAACGTTCGCTGCAAGGCGGCAAATTGCTGACTATCCTGCCGCTCTTCTTGTTGCTGGGCCTGGGCCTCGCATTTACGCCATGCGTATTGCCTATGGTGCCTATCCTCTCGAGCATCATCGTTGGCGAGGGCACGCAGCTCAGGCGCAGCCGCGGCTTGCTACTGGCCGCCGTCTACTCGCTCGGCATGGCGCTTATCTACACGGCTTTGGGCATAGCGGCAGGCTTGATCGGAGAAGGTCTGTCAGCCGCCTTGCAGAATCCGTGGGTGCTGGGTGCATTTGCGATCCTGATGGCCGGGCTTGCGCTCTCTATGTTTGATGTTTACCAATTGCAGATGCCGGTCGCTGTGCAAAGCCGGCTGGCGCATATTTCAGAGCGGCAGAGCGGCGGGAAATTGCTCGGTG
>NZ_JAUSME010000113.1 GCF_030645555.1 Herminiimonas sp. | reverse complement strand
AGTGACGACGCCGAATGACCGCGTCGCCATCATCGTCACCGAACCGCTGACGACGAATGAAACGTGGACACCTTTCCAGAGCGGCGAATTGAAAGTGTTCATAGATGGCTTACCGCTGCCCTGAACATTCCGCTTTGCTGATCCGGGAATAAAAAAAGCTGCAGGAAATCCTGCAGCTTTTTTTATTGAAGCCTGGCGACGCAGTGACGCGAGCACCTAACAGGCTAAGGACAGATTCAGGCTCAGGACAGATTCGGCGCCAGCCAGCGCTCGACATCTTCCCTGGCAGCACCGCGTCGCGTCGCCATATCCGCGACTTGATCGTCGCCGACCTTGCCGACCACGAAGTATTTCGCTTCCGGATGCGCAAAGTAAAAGCCGGATACTGCCGCGCCCGGGAACATCGCAAATGACTCGGTCAGCATCATGCCGATTTCTTCCGCCTGCAAGGTCTTGAACATGTCAGCCTTGACCGTATGTTCCGGACACGCCGGGTAGCCCGGCGCCGGACGTATGCCGCGGTATTCTTCCTTGATCATCGCCTCATTGCTCAGGGCTTCATCGGCGGCATAACCCCACAAATCCTTGCGTACACGCTCATGCAAATGTTCGGCGAAGGCTTCGGCCAGCCTGTCGGCCAGCGACTTCAGCATGATCGATGAATAATCGTCATGCGCATCTTCAAAGCGCTTTTCGTACTTCTCTATGCCCAGGCCACTCGTCACCGCAAACAGCCCTATGTAATCGGCAATGCCGGATGATTTCGGCGCGATAAAATCGGCCAGACACTGGTTAGGTCGTGCCACGCCATCGATCACCGGCTTGACGGTTTGCTGGCGCAAGCCGTAGTAAGTGAAGGCGACCTGGGTGCGCGTTTCATCGGTATAGATTTCGATGTCGTCGTCATTGACGGTGTTCGCCGGCAGCAAGGCAATCACACCATTGGCAGTCAACCAGCGGCCTTCTATGACTTTTTTCAGCAAGGCCTGGCCTTCGGCAAATACCTTGGTGGCAGCGTCGCCGACCACTTCATCCTTCAGGATCGCAGGGTAGGGTCCGGCCAGATCCCAGGTCTGGAAGAACGGACCCCAGTCTATGTATTGTGCAATGGTGGCCAGATCGACATTCTTGAAGACACGGCGACCGATGAACTTCGGCTTGAGCGGTGCATTCCTGCCGGTGAAGTCCAGCTTCATCTTGTTGGCGCGCGCCTGCGCCAGCGTCAGCATCGGCACTGCTTTCTTGTTCGCGTGCTGCTCGCGTATGCGCTCATAGTCGGTCGCGATATCGGCGATGTACTGGTCGCGCTGCTCCGGCGTTAGCAGCGATTGCGCCACCGAGACCGAGCGCGAGGCGTCCGGCACGTAGACTACCGGGCCATCGTAATTGTGTGCAATCTTGACTGCCGTATGTGCGCGGCTGGTGGTGGCGCCACCAATCAGCAAAGGCGTTTTCAAGCCGCGGAAATACGGATCGCGCTGCATCTCTTTTGCGACGTAAGCCATTTCTTCCAGCGAAGGCGTGATCAAGCCGGACAGGCCGATGATGTCGGCGTTCTCGGCCTTGGCGCGCGCCAGGATTTCCGAGCACGGCACCATCACGCCCATGTTCACGACTTCGAAGTTGTTGCATTGCAGGACGACCGACACGATGTTCTTGCCGATGTCATGCACATCGCCCTTGACTGTCGCAATGACGATCTTGCCTTTCGGCTTGCTGACGATGCCGGTCTGTTCCTGCAGCAGGCGCTTTTCTTCTTCGATGTAAGGGATCAGGTGCGCGACCGCCTGCTTCATCACGCGCGCGGATTTGACGACCTGCGGCAAGAACATCTTGCCCTGGCCGAACAGGTCGCCGACGATGTTCATGCCATCCATCAGCGGGCCTTCGATCACATG
>NZ_JAUSME010000097.1 GCF_030645555.1 Herminiimonas sp. | reverse complement strand
AGCAGGAAATCGGTATGCGCTTCCGGCAGGTAATGCAGTTTTTCCACGCTGCCACCCAGGCCGACGCCGAACAGTTCACCGCGACCGAATGCGATCAGCGAATGCGATAGTTGGTATGCCTTGCCCAATGCGTTTTCTTCTTCCCATGGATTCAGGTAGGCAAAAATCCGCTCGCGCCGCCAGGGCGAAAGCAAAATCACCATGCTGAATATGCCGACCAGCGTCGCGCCTATGCCGCCGAACCAGATGCCGTTGATGCCACCCAAAAACAGGATGCCCATCGCGATGCAGACGATCACGCCGAACGCGCCCAGATCAGGCTCCAGCAACAGCAGCAAGCCGACAAAACCGATCGCCAGCGTCATCGGCATGAAACCCTTGGTCAGCTTGTGCATCACCTGCTGCTTGCGCACCGTGCAATCGGCTGCATACAGGACGACAAACAGCTTCATCAATTCGGATGGCTGCAGGTTGAAGACCTTGAACGACAGCCAGCGGCGCGCACCGTTGACGCCCTTGCCTACGCCTGGAATCAGCACCAGCACCAGCAATATCAGCGTCGCGACAAACAGGTAAGGTGCAAGCTTTTGCCAGGTTTCCATCCGCACGCGGAAGGCGAGCAAACCGGCGATCAGCGAAACGCCGATGAAGGTCGCCTGACGCGTCAGGAAGTGCGCATTATCGTAACGCGCATACTTGGGCGAATCAGGCAGCGAGATCGAGGCCGAATACACCATCACCATGCCGAACAGCATCAGCAACAATACGACCCATACCAAAGGCTGGTCGTACGCCATCATCTTCGAGCGCTGGTCGAGACTGGTCACGGCTTTTTGCGCCGCTGCACTGGAAAATGAAGGCATCGCGAATTTCATATGGCGACCTCGCCACGCGACAAGCCGATTTCACGCACGGTTGCCACAAACACTTGCGCGCGATGCGCATAATTTTTGAACATGTCGAGGCTGGCACAGGCTGGCGACAACAAGACTGCATCGCCGGCATGCGCCAGTGCGGCGGCTTTTTCTGTCGCTTCTTCGAGTGTCGCGCAATCGATCATATCCACGCCCGTGGCTGCAAGCGCGGCGCGGATAAGTGCTGCATCCTTGCCTATCAATAAAACCGCGCGCGCATATTTGGCGACAGGATCAGCCAGTGGTGAAAAATCCTGGCCCTTGCCATCGCCGCCGGCGATCAGCACCAGATGCTTGGACCTGCCATCCTGGCTGACACCCAGGCCGTTCAAGGCGGCGACTGTCGCGCCTACATTGGTGCCTTTGCTGTCATCGTAATAATCGACGGCGCCTATCGTCATCACGTGTTCGACCCGATGCGGTTCGCCGTGATAATCGCGCAAGCCGTGCAGCAACTGTGCGAACGGCAAGCCGATTGCGCGGCACAGGGCCAGCGCCGACAGGGCATTGATCGCATTGTGCTGGCCGCGTATCTTGAGGGCGTCGACCGGCATCAGTTTATTGGTCGAAATAGCCAGTTCGACGTTATCTTTCTTGCGGCGTTTTTTCTGCGGCTCTTCTTCCTCTACCGCCACCGACAGCCAGCGCATGCCGTTTTCATCGACCAGGCCAAAGCAATCCGCCTGCTCGGCTTCATCGGCGCCAAACGTGATGACGCGCGTCAGCGGCATTGCCATCTGCATCACCAGCGCATCGTCGCGATTCAGGACGCGTATCGTGTTGCTGCCGAAGATGCGCTCTTTGTCGGCGGCGTAAGCCTGCATGTCGCCATGCCAGTCGAGATGATCTTGTGTCAGGTTCAGCACGGTCGCGACATCTGCCTGCAGGCTGTACGTCGTATGCAACTGGAAGCTCGACAGTTCCAGCACCCAGACTTGCGGCAAGCTGTCGTTTTCGACTGCCATGCGCAGACAATCCAGCGCCGCCGGGCTGATGTTGCCAGCCACTTGCACGCTCAGTCCGGCACGCTCGCACAACAAGCCGACCAGGCTGGTGACTGTGGTCTTGCCATTGGTGCCGGTGATCGCGATGACTTTCGGTGCGTATGCCTTTTCTTCCTTCAACGCCGCCAGCGCCTGCGCAAACAATTCGATTTCACCCCAGAGCGGGATTTCCTTTTCCTGCGCTGCAGGAATGATCGCAACCAGTTCGCGCGAAGGCATCAGGCCCGGGCTGATGGCGACGAAATCGATGCCGTCCAGCAGCGCGGCGGAGAAATCGCCGCCCATGAATTCAGCTTCAGGTGCGATCTCGCGCAGTTGCGGCAAACGGTCCGGCTGCGCGCGCGTATCCGCCACGCGCAGCGATGCGCCACAGCGGACCAGCCACTGCGCCATCGCCAGCCCGGATTCACCGAGCCCTAAAACCAGAACATGTTTGCCTGCGTAGTTCATTTATATGTTCTTACCGTAATTTCAAAGTGGATAAACCAAACAGCACCAGCATCATAGTGATGATCCAGAAGCGCACGACAACTTGCGTTTCCTTCCAGCCTTTTTGTTCAAAGTGATGGTGCAAAGGCGCCATCAACAGGACGCGCCGGCCGGTGCCGGTGCGCATCTTCGTGTATTTAAAGTAGGCGACCTGGAGCATCACCGACAGGGTTTCGACCACGAACACACCACCCATGATGAAAAGCACGATTTCCTGGCGCACGATGACGGCGATGGTGCCGAGCGCGCCGCCCAGGGCCAGTGCGCCTACGTCGCCCATGAACACTTGCGCCGGATGGGCGTTGAACCAGAGGAAAGCCAGACCGGCACCCGCCATCGCACCGCAGAATATGATCAATTCGCCGGCGCCCGGGATATGCGGAATGAACAGATACTTGGCATAGGTCACACTGCCGGTCAGGTAGGCAAACAAGCCGAGCGCGCTACCGACCATCACGGTAGGCATGATCGCCAGGCCATCCAGGCCATCGGTCAGGTTGACCGCATTGCTGGTGCCGACGATGACGAAATACGTCAATGCGATAAAGCCCCATACGCCCAGCGGATAACTGATGGTTTTGAAGAATGGCACGATCAAATCGGCTTTCGGCGGCAAGTCCATGCTGAAACCGGATTGCACCCAGGCCACGAACAGATCGAAGAATTGCGAATTGCTCGGTGCCGAAACAGAGAACGCCAGATAAACCGCGGCGAACAGGCCGACCACCGATTGCCAGAAATATTTTTCCCTCGATGCCATGCCTTTCGGATCCTTGTAGACCACCTTGCGGTAATCATCGACCCAGCCCACTGCGCCGAAACCCAGCGTCACGATCAGGACGACCCATACGAAACGATTGCTGAGGTCAGTCCACAGCAGGGTCGAAATGCCGATCGCCAGCAGGATCAGGGCGCCGCCCATGGTCGGCGTACCGCTCTTGATCAAATGCGTTTGCGGACCGTCGGTGCGCACCGCCTGCCCGACTTTCAGGCGCGTCAGCATGCGGATCACGGCCGGGCCGAAAACCAGGCCTATGGCCAATGCCGTCAACGTCGCAAACACGGCGCGGAAGGTAATGAAATTGAAGACCCGTAGCGGTCCGATTTCATCCTGAAAATGTTGTGCCAGCCAGAGCAGCATATTAGTGGGCTTCCTGAATTTGTTGACCGAGTAAATGCTGTACCACGCGTTCCATTTTCATGAAGCGCGATCCTTTTACCAACACCGTTGCATCCGCATCCAGGATGGCGGCGAGTGCATCGTTTAAAGCCTGCACACTGTCGTAGTGCGCCGCATGTGCGCCGCATGCACTGGCCGTATGACGGGCCAGATCGCCCAGCGTGAGCACATGTTCGATACCGTTTGTGCGCGCATAAGCGCCGATTTCTTCGTGATACTGACGACCTTCGTTGCCGACTTCGCCCATGTCGCCCAGCACCAGGATGCGCGGCGCGGAAAACTGCGCCAGCACATCGATGGCCGCGCGTACCGAATCCGGATTGGCGTTATAGGTGTCGTCTATGACCAGCGCACCGTTGGCGGCCGTCTTGCGCTGCAAGCGGCCGCTGACTGGCGCGAAAGCTTGCAAGCCGCGCACGATTGCATCCGGCGCCACCCCGATGGCCAGCGTGCAGGCAATCGCAGCCAGCGCATTGCGCACGTTGTGCACGCCGGCAGCCGACAACGCGATATTGAATTTCTGTGTGCCTGCCGTGATAGCCAGGTCACTGCCGAATACATTGGCAACATAAGTGCAGCGCACATCTGCGTCATCCGAAAAACCGAAGCTCAGTATCTTGCGTGACGCCGCATAGCTACGCCATAAAGGAGTAAATGGATCGTCAGCCGGGAACACGGCCACGCCATCTGCCGGCAGATTCGCCAGCACTGCGCCGTTTTCTTCGGCGACGGCGGCAACGCTGGCCAT
>NZ_JAUSME010000080.1 GCF_030645555.1 Herminiimonas sp. | reverse complement strand
CCGTTTGCGCCTGCGCAATCCATGGCGCGGGCAAAGTGCAAGCCAGCAAGGCAAACTGCAGATACGTTTTGCGTAACAGCAGGCGGTTTTTGTGAACGAGCGAGTCACGTGAAAATAAGGTCATCAAAATTTCTTTTAAATTATTGTTATGGAAAGGTAAGGCTGCACACTTTGATGATGCAAGAAAGGTAACGCACATACTGCTGCTACGAAATTTTGCACGAATTTGGCGAAGTCATCTGTACGGTAAGGAACAGACAGACGCATGAGCATCCATGACAGAATAAAAAAACGCCCTGTAAAACAGGGCGTTTTTTCATACTTTAGCTATCCGGCTGCAAGCAAATCTCAGAATGGAATGTCGTCATCCATATCGTTGAAATTGGACGCTGCCGGTTTGGCTGCAGGACGTGCTGCGCTGCTGGCGCCAGCCGAACTCTGGCGCGGTGCAGGTGCATTGTTGCTACTGTAATCATCATCCATGGAGGCGCTACCGCCACCTGCGCCAGGACGACCGCCCAGCATTTGCATCGTGTCAGCAATAATTTCTGTCGTAAAGCGTTCGACGCCATCCTTGTCTGTCCATTTGCGCGTTTGCAAACGGCCTTCGATATAAACGGACGAACCTTTTTTCAGGTATTGACCGGCGATTTCAGCCAGCTTGCGATAAAAGGTGATGCGATGCCATTCGGTGATTTCTTTTTTGTCGCCGCTGGTTTTGTCCTTCCAGCTTTCCGTCGTGGCCACGGCCACATTGGTGACGGCTTCGCCGTTAGGCATATAACGTGTTTCAGGATCGCGCCCGAGATTGCCGACGATGATGACTTTATTGACTGATGCCATTGATTTTTCTCCGATTAAACGAGTGCTGCCTGAACACTGCTGCGGCGCGGTAGGTTTTGCATGTTGGCAGCAATTATAAGCCACACAACGGTGAGTCCGGCGCCCAGTATGAATACCGATGCGCCGCCGAAATGCTGCGTCAGCCAGCCGCCCAGCACACCGCCGCAAAACAGGCCCAGCGCCTGCAAGGTGTTGTAGACGCCCAGCGCCACGCCCTTGCCGGCTGGCGGCGCGATGCGCGACACCAGCGAAGGCTGGCTAGCTTCCAGAATATTGAATGCGATAAAGAATGCCAGCAGCAGCGCCAGCAGCCATATCCAGCTTGCCTGCGCCTGTGCAAACAGTACGCCCATGCCGATTTGCACAAATAATAACAAGACAATCGCGGCAATGAAAACCTGTTTCGACTTGCCATGCTTTTCAGCGATAAATATCGGCGGCAGCATCAGCACAAATGAAAGCAGCACTACCGGCAGATAGATTTTCCAATGCTCGGCCAGCGGCAGATGGCCAGACTGGATCAGCGCCGACGGCACCACGACGAACATCGCCATCTGCGTCAAGTGCAGCGCAAAGACGCCGTAATTCAAGCGCATCAATTCGCCATTGGCCAGCACTTCACGTATCGTCACGCGTCCCGGCGGCAGCGGCGGCGCAACTGGCACCAGATAGATGACCACCAGGATAGCCAGTACTGACAGGCTGCCCGTCAATGCAAAGATGCCGCCCATGCCTATCGCCTGATACAGCAAGGGGGCGGCAACCAGCGAACCGGCAAACGTGAGGCCGATAGAGCCGCCCACCATCGCCATCGCCTTGGTGCGGTGCTCTTCCCTGGTTGAATCGGCGATGAATGCAGTGACCGCGGCTGAAATGGCGCCGGCCCCTTGCACTGCCCGGCCTATGATGACCCAGACGATGTCGTCGGCGGCTGCGGCAATGAAAGAGCCGAGCGCAAACAGGACCAAGCCTATGATGATCACGCGCTTGCGGCCATATTTATCCGACGCAATGCCAAACGGGATTTGCCCGAACGACTGCGTCAAACCGTAAATGCCCATAGCCAGCCCGACCAGCGTCGCGTTATTGCCTCCCGGCAGGGATTTCGCGTGGACCGAAAAGACCGGCAGGATCAGAAACAGGCCCAGCATGCGCAATGCAAAAATCGACGCGAGCGAAGTACTGGCGCGGATTTCAGTGCGGGTCATGCCGGTGCCGGCGTCTATCGATGGAGTAGATGACATGAAAGAGATGGAAATAGAACAATAAGCGGTTTTACGACACGCTTTAAAACCCGCTATAGTAGCAGGTTGACCCGTTTTAACCCGCTCCAAACCTTCAAAAAAGGCCAGGGGCACCGGAAAAGCCTAGCTGAAAGAGTGAATGGACGAAATTCGTATCCGAGGTGCGCGCACGCACAACCTCAAAAACATCAATCTGGATTTGCCACGCAATAAACTGATCGTGATCACCGGCCTGTCCGGCTCCGGCAAGTCGTCCCTGGCCTTCGACACGCTGTATGCGGAAGGCCAGCGCCGCTACGTCGAATCACTGTCGTCGTATGCGCGCCAGTTCCTGCAGTTGATGGAAAAACCGGATGTCGATTTGATCGAAGGTTTGTCGCCGGCGATTTCCATCGAGCAAAAAGCCACCTCGCACAATCCGCGCTCGACTGTCGGCACCGTCACCGAGATCCACGATTACCTGCGCCTGCTGTACGCGCGCGTCGGCACCCCGTATTGCCCCGACCATCCGGAAAATCCGCTGGCGGCACAATCCGTATCGCAAATGGTCGATGCAGTGCTGGCCATGCCGGAAGACACCAAGCTGATGATCATGGCGCCGGTCGTCGCCAATCGCAAAGGCGAACACGTCGATCTGTTCGAACAGATGCAGGCGCAGGGCTTCGTGCGCTTTCGCGTGCAGAGCGGCACTGCGGCGGCAAAAACCTATGATGTCGATGATTTGCCTACGCTGAAGAAAGCGGAGAAACACACGATAGACGTCGTCATCGACCGCATCAAGGTCAAGGCCGACATCAAGCAACGCCTGGCGGAAAGTTTCGAAACCGCGCTGCGCCTGGCCGATGGCCGTGCGCTGGTGCTGGAAATGGATAGCGGCTTCGAACACGTTTATTCGAACAAGTTTGCCTGCCCGGTCTGTGGCTACTCGCTGCAGGAACTCGAGCCGCGCCTGTTCTCGTTCAACAACCCGATGGGCGCGTGCCCGGAATGCGACGGCCTGGGTCATATCGAATTCTTCGATCCTAAGCGCATCGTCGCCTTCCCCAATCTGTCGCTCGCCAGCGGCGCGGTCAAGGGCTGGGACAGGCGCAATCAGTTTTACTTCCAGATGCTGTCGAACCTGGCGGAATTCTACAATTTCGATATCGACGTGCCGTTTGAAAAACTGCCGGAAGTTGCACAACAAGCCGTGCTGTTCGGCTCCGGCAAACAGAAAATTCCGTTCACCTACGTCAATGAACAAGGCCGCACCG
This sequence comes from Herminiimonas sp., assembly GCF_030645555.1. Classification (GTDB taxonomy): domain Bacteria; phylum Pseudomonadota; class Gammaproteobacteria; order Burkholderiales; family Burkholderiaceae_D; genus Oxalicibacterium. Next base: position 1,669 of record NZ_JAUSME010000080.1, on the reverse strand, counting down.
TCATCCGCGAACATGAATTCGAAGGCGTGGTCAACAATCTGCAGCGCCGTTATCGCGAAACCGATTCGATGGCGGTGAAGGAAGAGTTGGCGAAGTTCATCAATGAAAAGGAATGCCCAAGCTGCCACGGTGCACGCCTGCGCGTCGAAGCACGCAACGTGCTGGTGGGCAATGGCGACCAGAAGCGCGCGATTTATGAAGTTGCAGCCACGCCCTTGCGCCAGACACTGGAATTTTTCGAAACCCTGACCCTGACCGGCGCGAAGAAGGAAATCGCCGATCGCATCGTCAAGGAAATCGTCTCGCGCCTGAAATTCCTCAACAACGTCGGCCTCGATTACCTGTCGCTGGAACGCAGCGCCGACACCTTGTCGGGCGGCGAAGCACAGCGCATACGCCTGGCCTCGCAAATCGGCTCCGGCCTGACCGGCGTCATGTATGTGCTCGATGAGCCATCTATCGGCTTGCACCAGCGCGACAATGATCGCCTGATCACCACACTCAAGCATTTGCGCGATATCGGCAACAGCGTGTTGGTGGTCGAGCATGATGAAGATGCGATCCGCTGCGCCGACTATATCGTCGACATGGGCATAGGCGCAGGCGTGCACGGCGGCGAAGTGATCGCCGAAGGCACGCTCAAAGACATCCTCAAAAGCAAGACATCGCTGACTGCGCAATACCTGAACGGCACGATGGGCATAGGCGTGCCGAAAAAACGCACACCATCCAATCCGAAAAAGCAGTTCGTCATCACCGGCGCCACCGGCAACAACCTGAAAAACGTGACACTGGAACTGCCGGTCGGCTTGCTGACCTGCGTCACCGGCGTCTCCGGCTCGGGTAAATCGACGCTGGTCAACGACACGCTGTATCACGCCGCCTCGCGCCACCTGTACGGCTCGCAAGCCGAACCGGCTGCGCATGATGCAATCAGCGGCTTCGAACATTTCGACAAAGTCATTTCCGTCGATCAGGCGCCTATCGGCCGTACGCCGCGCTCGAACCCTGCCACCTACACCGGCTTGTTCACACCGATACGCGATCTGTTCGCGACGGTACCGACCTCGAAGGAACGCGGTTATTCAGCCGGGCGTTTTTCATTCAACGTCAAGGGTGGCCGTTGCGAAGCGTGTCAGGGCGATGGCGTGATCAAGGTCGAGATGCACTTCCTGCCGGATGTGTATGTACCCTGCGATGTCTGTCACGGCAACCGCTACAACCGCGAAACGCTGGAGATACAGTACAAGGGCAAGAGCATCACTGAAGTACTCGGCATGACAGTGGAAGAAGCGCATGTGTTCTTCAAGCCGGTGCCGGTGATTGCACGCAAACTGCAAACGCTGCTGGATGTCGGCCTCGGCTATATCCGCCTCGGGCAGAGCGCCACCACGCTCTCGGGCGGCGAAGCGCAGCGCGTCAAGCTGTCGCTGGAATTGTCGAAACGCGATACCGGTCGCACGCTGTATATCCTCGATGAGCCGACCACCGGCCTGCACTTCCATGACATAGACTTGCTGCTGAAAGTCATACATCGCTTGCGCGACAAGGTCGGCACCGGCTCGAACAACTTCAGCGCGTCTTCAACCGTCATTTCCAGCACGTCGCGGATGCTGTAGCCCTTGTAGAGGATCTCCAGCGTCTCGCGGTTGTAGCGCTTGCCCGCGCA
>NZ_JAUSME010000079.1 GCF_030645555.1 Herminiimonas sp. | reverse complement strand
GAGTTGAAAGCACTGGGTTACGTGTTCGAGAGCCAGACCGATACCGAAGTCATCGCCCATCTGGTCGACCAGATGTACACCGGCGACCTGTTCGAAACCGTCCAACTGGCCACCAAGCGCCTGACTGGCGCCTTTGCGATTGCCGTGTTCAGCCGCGACGAACCGCACCGCGTGGTCGGCGCACGCCGCGGCTCGCCACTGATCGTCGGCGTCGGCAATGGCGAAAACTTTCTCGCGTCCGATGCGCTGGCGCTGGCCGGCACCACCGATCAAATCATTTACCTCGAAGAAGGCGACGTCGTCGACCTGCAGCTGCAGCGCGTGTGGATAGTCGATGCCGACGGCAAGCAGGTGCAGCGCGAAGTGAAAACCGTGCACGCGCATACCGGTGCGGTCGAACTCGGACCGTATCGCCATTACATGCAAAAGGAAATCTTCGAGCAGCCGCGCGCCATCGCCGATACGCTGGAAGGCATCACCGCCATCACGCCGGACATCTTCGGCGACCAGGCTTTCGGCATTTTCAAAAAAATCGATTCCGTCCTGATCCTCGCCTGCGGCACCAGCTATTACTCCGGCATGACGGCCAAGTACTGGATAGAAGCGATCGCCGGCGTCACCTGCAATGTCGAAATCGCCAGCGAATACCGCTACCGCGATAGCGTGCCGAATCCGAATTCACTGGTGGTCACGATTTCGCAAAGCGGCGAAACCGCCGACACGCTGGCCGCGCTGCGCCATGCGCAATCGCTGGGCATGAAGCACACGCTGACAATCTGCAACGCCGCCACCAGCGCGATGGTGCGCGAGTGCGAACTCGCCTACATCACGCGCGCCGGCGTCGAAGTCGGCGTCGCCTCGACCAAGGCCTTCACCACGCAACTGGCTGCACTGTTCCTGCTGACGCTGGCACTGGCGCAAGTCAAAGGCAAACTGACAGATGAGCAGGAAGCCGCGCAACTGAAAGCGATGCGCCACTTGCCGGCAGCGATTAGCGCCGTGCTCGCACTGGAACCGCAGATCATCGCCTGGGCAGAAGCCTTCGCACGCAAGGAAAACGCCCTCTTCCTCGGTCGCGGCCTGCACTACCCGATCGCACTCGAAGGCGCGTTGAAGCTGAAGGAAATTACCTACATCCACGCCGAAGCGTATCCGGCCGGCGAACTGAAGCACGGCCCGCTCGCACTCGTGACCGAAGAAATGCCGGTCGTCACCGTTGCACCGAACGACCCCATGCTCGAAAAACTCAAGTCGAACATGCAGGAAGTGCGCGCACGCGGCGGCGAACTGTACGTCTTCGCCGATGGCGATTCGCGCATCACTTCAGGCGAAGGCTTGCATGTGATCCGCTTGCCGGAACACTACGGTGCGCTATCGCCGATTCTGCATGTCGTGCCGCTGCAATTGCTCGCGTATCACACCGCGCTGGCGCGCGGCACCGACGTAGACAAGCCACGCAATCTGGCGAAGTCGGTGACGGTTGAGTAGGCAAGTGGAAAATGCAAATGAAAGCAGTCGCGCTGATTTGATCGCACGCTTAAGCAAGCTTGAGTATGCGATCAGGCAGTCGATGACGGTGCGGGAAGATCAGGATGAGCCTGCCTATCCTGAACATAAAGACGAAGCTGAACGCTATGGAATATCGGCTGAGGCCGACGTTACAAAAGGCGATCTCCTCAACGCAGTGCAGACCCTGGTTAGGGCAACGCAGAAAAAATCGCAGCAAGGTTAGGCATTACAGCATCAAAACATG
>NZ_JAUSME010000056.1 GCF_030645555.1 Herminiimonas sp. | reverse complement strand
CGTTGCCGATTATGATTCTGCGCAGCAGTGCGTCGCCATCATCGAAAAGGAAATCGGTCCGATTGATGTGCTTATCAATAATGCCGGCATTACGCGCGACATGACCTTCAGGAAAATGGACAAGCTGAATTGGGATCTGGTGATGCGCACCAATCTGGATTCAGTCTTCAACATGACCAAGCCGGTATGTGATGGCATGGTCGATCGCGGCTGGGGCCGCATCATCAATATCTCGTCGGTGAATGCGCAGAAGGGCGCGTTCGGGCAAACTAATTATTCTGCCGCCAAGGCTGGCATGCATGGTTTTACCAAGGCGCTGGCGCTGGAAGTCGCGCGCAAGGCGGTCACCGTCAACACGATTTCACCAGGATATATCGGGACCAAAATGGTGATGGCGATACCGCAAGAGGTGCTGGATACGAAAATCGTGCCGCAGATACCGATGGGGCGTCTGGGCAAGCCGGAAGAAATCGCCGGCCTGGTTGCCTATCTTGCCTCTGATGAGGCGGCATTTGTGACGGGGGCGAATATCGCCATCAATGGCGGACAGCACATGTCTTGATGCATGGCGCGTGCAGCGCCATGCGATGAAAAATTAAGATCAGGCTGTTTGATCTATCAGTGCCTGCAAGCGTTCGACCAATGTTTCTGTACGGGCAAAGCCCGAACTCACCAGGTTCAACGCGCCACCGCTCTCCAGCACGAGGGTCGGGAAGCCGGACACTTTCCAGCGCTGGGTCTGCAGAAAATCTGCGTTCGTCGCGCTAATGGCTTCTTCCGATGACCATCTTGCGAGAAAATCGTTTACATCAACCTCCACTCCTGACTTGCTCAAGGCCGCGACGCCTATCTTCGCCAGTACCTCGCCTTTAGTCGTATCCAGGCCTTCTGCATAAAATCCATGCTGGATGGCGTGAAACACATTGAGCGCAGCATGCGGCGCCAGCATTCTGGCCGCGACGACGGCGCGACAGGCCGGTTCCGTATCGTAAATAAAGCCGGTATGCGACAAGGCATCCATGGAAAATGGCAAGCCACTGACTTCTGCGACTTTTTCCCAGTGCGTAAGCAGCATCGCGCGCAATTTCTCATCCATCGTTTCCGAGTTGTACGCACGCAAGCCGCCGAGTACGAGTTCCACCGGTGTATCCGGGATGCCATTGAGCAGCGTCACCAGTTCCGGTCCGAAACCGTAACACCATGAACACATGGGATCAGCGATATAGATGAGTTTTGTCATGGGGCAGGTCTCTTCTTATTGTATTGGTCGTTGCATGTAATTAATCGCGCGGTCGTGCAATAGCAGCATAGAGCATTACGTACTTGCTGTCTGCCCATCCGGTGACGCGGATAAATTCGGCCGCTGCCGCAAGGCCTGGACCTTTTGCGAAAAAATATCATCCGGCATGCTTGCCGTCAGCTTGCGCCACAACTGCCACAGCAAATCCGCATCTGCCAACGCGCGATGGCGCGCTTCGGGGATCAGCTCGTGTCGCGCAATCAGGGTATCCAGATTGTGCTTTTTCTCTTGCGGGAAAAGTGCGCGCGACAGCTTGACCGTACACAGCATTTCCGAGTGCAAGGCATGGCCAGCGCGGGCAAATGCATGATGTAAAAAACCGTAATCGAAGCGTGCATTGTGCGCGATAAACAAACCGCCTTCCAGGCGTGCGCGCACGCCATCAGCCAGCGTTTCGAAAGAGGGTGCCGTTGCTACCATGTCGTCGCTGATCCCGGTCAGGCCCTGGATAAAAGACGGTATCGGCCGGCCCGGATTGACGAAGGTCGACCAGCGTTCTATCTTGCCATCGGTGCTGACGGCCACGATGCCGATCTCGGTGATGCGATCGTTGACCAGGTTGGCACCCGTGGTTTCCAGATCGACAAATATCAATTTTTCATATGGCGTCATGGCGTCATTGTCCCATGCCTGACAGCCGCGCGTAGCGCTTCTGCGCTGTTGTATCTGCGCCGCAAAAAAGCAATTCATCACAGCGTCATATTTGCTCGCCAAAATTACTCCCAAGCAATTCCAGCGTATCGAGTCGATCGTCCGATCCTTGATACAAGTCGAATCACGCTGACCATTAAAAGGTATGAGTATGAAAAATGTATTGTTGGCACCAGCCGTCAAACTGATGCAAAGATTGCACTTGTTGCCGAAATTTATAGTGTTGGCGATGATTTTCGTCATACCGCTGGCGCTGGTCAGCACGCTGCTGCTGACTGAATTGAACAAATCGATCGCCTTCACGCAGCAGGAACGCCTAGGCGTCAGCCATGTCCGCTAGGTGCAGGAAATCATCCAGCTCACCCAGCAGCATCGCGCCTTCCAGCACATGTTCATCATGGGCAATGCCAGTGCCGAGCAAAAGGCGCAACAGGCGCAAAAGAATATCAACGAGAAAATCACCGCCTTCGATGTCTTGCGCAAATCCGAGGCGGAACTGTATGCCGGCAGCGATTGGGCAACGATACAGAACAACTGGAACGCCTTGCAGGGGAAATTATCCGCCAGCAAAGACAGGAAAATCTATGCTGAACATACTGCATTGATCGCGCAGCTGGTCAGGTTCAATACGATGATCGCGGATCGCAGCAATCTCACGCACGATCCTGAAGTCGTGACTTACTATTTGACCGAGTTGTTTGCCAAGGATTTCCCGCAAATTACCGAAGGCCTGTCAGAAATAGCCGGGCGGGGTGCAGCCTATATTGATACTGCCTTGATGGAAGCGAATGAAGAAGTGTTGCTGGGCTCAACCGTGCTGGTCACGCGCCGCGATCTGGTAGCGATCGCCGGCAAGATGGAAACCTTGCTGCGCGAGAGTCCGCAACTGCAGCAGAAAATGGCACCGGCACTGGCGGCAGTTCCGGCAGCCACGGCTTATCTGGATCGCGCAAAAAATGAAGTCTTGAATGCCGTTGATCAAACTAGCGGCAATCAGTTTGCAGAAGCCGGCCACGTCAGCATCGATGGTTTGTATGCCGCAGCAGATACGGCGGCCAGCGTGCTCGATCAATTGCTGCAGGTGCGGATCGAGAACGCGGCCTTTCATCGCAACATGATCATGCTCGCAATACTGTCTGCGCTGGCGGTTGCCGGCTATTTCCTGCTTGGATTCTATGTATCGTTTTCGACTGAAGTACGAAGACTCAGCGCCGCAGTCATGCGTGCGGCATCCGGCGACCTGAGCCAAAAAATCACATCGGATGGCAAGGATGAAATCGCGCAGTTGCTCAATGCATTCGGCGGCATGAATGACGGACTGACACGACTGGTGTCGCAGGTGCGTCAGGGTAGCGACACGATCGCACTGGCTTCGAATGAAATCGCGAGCGGCAATTTCAATCTATCCACCCGCACCGAAGAACAAGCCAGCTCGCTGGAACAGACATCGGCCGCGATGGAAGAACTGACCAGTACCGTCAAGCAGAATGCCGCCCACGCGCAACATGCGAATCAACTGGCAAAAACGGCTTCCGGCATCGCCGCGCAAGGTGGCGAGGTGGTGGCGAAAGTGGTGGATACGATGAATTCCATCCAGCAAAGCGCAAAGGAAATCAGCGACATCATAGGCGTCGTCGACAGCATCGCCTTCCAGACCAATATCCTGGCCTTGAATGCCGCTGTTGAAGCCGCGCGTGCAGGCGAGCAGGGACGCGGCTTTGCGGTGGTTGCCGCCGAAGTGCGCAATCTGGCGCAGCGCAGTGCAGTGGCGGCCAAGGAAATCAAATTGCTGATTGCCGATTCGGTGGACAAGGTAGGCACCGGCAGCAAACAGGTCAACATGGCAGGCAAGACGATGGATGAGATCGTTTTATCGATCAGTCACGTTACGACCATCATGGAAGAAATCACCTCAGCCAGCGTTGAACAGCAGACCGGCATCGAGCATATCAATCAGGCGATAGGCCAGATGGATGACATTACGCAGCAAAATGCGGCACTGGTGGAAGAGGCGGCTGCCGCGGCGGAAAGCATGCGCGAGCAAACGCTCAAATTATCGGAGACGGTGGCCGTGTTCAAGCTGGCAACGGAGCTTCAAGCCGGCGCAGAGTCTGGGTGGCAGCATGCTGCACGCAACAATGTCATGCCCCTGCCCAAACGATCGATCGCGCCTGCGCATCACGAGCAACTGGAAATGCCGGCAGAGCAGCGCCGGCTGGCGGTGGCGAATGGACGTTGAAGAATTGGCCGCTGAAGCAGCCAGGCTGAAATAAAGCGGGGTCAGGCTCAAGCGGCTGCGCGTACCGTGATCCGTACGTCGCCCAGGGCGACGACCTGTCCCGCGCGTATCTTGCAGGTTTTGCGCAATTCGGTCTGGCCATCCACCTTGACCTTGCCGCTGGCGACCAGCATTTTGCCGGCGCCGCCGCTATCGCATACGCCGACCAGTTTCAGCAGCTGGTTCAATTCGACGTATTCGTCATTCAATTCAAATTCTAGTTGTTGCATGATGTTTGCTCATTTAAAAATGGGTGGAGACAATGACGCTCAGCCGGCTTTGGCCAGCGCCTGTTGTGCCTGGTCCAGCCACACATCCAGATTCGTCAGCAAGTCGACCTGGCTGAAAGAACAGCTTTCTTCGGTAAACAAGCTGCCGGCCTCCAGCCGCCCCAGCATGTCTTCCATCACTTCGCCGTAACGCGGCGGCAAGGCTGACAGCAACGCGTTTTGTGCGCGCCATGTCTGGCAGAAAGCAGCGACAGCCAGTTGATCCTGGCGTATCGCATTGAGGGAGTCTTGCAGCAAATGTAATGTTTGATCGTGCGACATAAGGAATCGATAAAAAATAAAGAGTAGTGCAGTCCGGCAGCCGCTCAGCTGCCCTGAAATGCAGCGATGAAAAAGAGTGCGATCACGGATAGATAACCGATCAGCCACGTGAGGGAACGCAGCGTGGCGCGATCCGTCAGGTACAGCAGCGTGTACATGATGCGTGAGGCGATGAATGCGATGGCCAGCATATTGATCGCATCCTGCGGCGCATGCAATTGTTGCGCGACCAGTACCCCGGCAGCAAAAAACGGAAACGCTTCAAAATGATTGCGATGGGCGGCATCGGCACGCCGGCGCACGCCTTCCTGGTTTTCCAGCCAGCGTCGCGGTTCGGAATTGTCGAAATCGCGCCGGCCCCATTTGGCAATCGCAACCGTCGCTGCGGGCATGATCCCGGCAAGCAATACACACCAGTAAGCAAGATGCATTTGAAACTCCGAAAATAGATAGCCGCGCAAGTATAAAGCCGTTGCAAATATTATGCGCGCACGGGGGCTATCGATTCGGCGTAGTCGTACAAGGCGCCCAAGATTTCTTCGCCGCGCTCATCCACGGTTTCAGACAACTGGTCGATTTCGGCAAACAATCCTTCTATCGTGCGTGCACCGCCTTCGCCATCGAACAAGCGCGCCGCGCGATGTTCTTCCCAGCGCTGCACTTCGCTTTCCGACAGCGTATGCGGGAAATTGCGCGCGCGGTAGCGCCACAGGATTTCTTCCAGTCGCGCATCGGCAAAGCCCGGATGCGCCTGGGCCAATGCTTCCGGCGACAGTGCGCGCAAATCCTGCAGCAGGCGCCTGTCACCGTTGCTGACAAAGCCGCCGTACAAATCTTCATCGACATCCGGCGTTGCTGCCTGCGGGCGATGGAATACCTCTTGCCAGATCGCCGTCATGTCCGGCGTTGCCGCTGCAATGTCGGCATGCCGCAATGCGGTGGCGACGTCCAGCCCCCATTGCTGCGTCATCTCCGGCGACAGCGTTTTCAGGTTGCTGATGACGATAGGAGATTTGTTCAGATGGATGGATTTGATCGGCAGGCGGCTGACGCCCTCCGGCAATGCATCGGCCTTGCTGAACATGCGCATGCGTATCGTCTCGGCGTCCAGCGTTGCGAGTTCGCTCGGATCGGCCGCCAGATCCCACACGATCACTTCATTCTTGTTGGTCGGATGTACGGCCAGCGGCCAGACGATGCCTATGCAGCCGCGTTCGGCAGGGAACATCCCGGTAATGTGCAGGAAGGGGCGGCGCAGCGGCAAGCCTATTTCCGCTGCCACGCGGTCTTTCTTGTGCAGGGCAAAACAGAAATCGAACAGCTTGGGATTGCGCTCGCGTATCAGGCGCGCCAGCGCAATGGTGGCGCGTACGTCAGACAAGGCATCATGCGCGGCTTCGTGCGCGATGCCGTTGGCGGCAGTCAGCTGTTCCAGCCGGAAGCTCGGACGGCCATCCGGATGCTTCGGCCAGTTGATGCCTTCAGGACGCAATGCATACGCGGTACGCACGACATCGAGCAGGTCCCAGCGACCGCAATTGTTTTGCCATTCACGCGCATAGGGATCGATCAGGTTGCGCCAGAACAGGAAGCGCGTGACTTCATCATCGAAACGTATCGTGTTGTAGCCGACGCCTATGGTGCCGCTTTCTGCCAGCGCACTTTCGATCTGCGCGGCGAACTGATGTTCCGGTATTCCGCGTTCCAGGCAAACTTGCGGCGTGATGCCGGTGATCAGGCACGATTGCGGGTCCGGCAGGAAGTCACTGGCCGGGCTGCAGTACAGCATGATGGGTTCGCCGATTTCATTGAGTTCGGCATCGGTGCGGATGGCGGCAAACTGCGCCGGCCGGTCGCGGCGCGTCTGTATGCCGAAGGTTTCGTAGTCGTGCCAGAGAAAGGTGTGCGTCAGCATCTTGGAATGTATGAGTGGTTATGAGCGCGGCATCAAAGCGCGACCTGGTTGCGTCCCGCTTCCTTGGCCCGATACAAAGCGGCATCCGCAGCGGCGAGCAAGCCGTTGGCATCCTGCTGCGGCGCCAGCATGGCCACGCCGAACGATGCCGTTACATGCGGCAGCGGCATGCGCATGTCGTCAAACACGACGGCGCAACGCATGCGTTCGCACAGACGTTGCGCCACCATTTTTCCGGCAGCCTCATTGCTGCCCGGCAGTATCACGATCAATTCTTCACCGCCATAACGCGCCGCAAAATCGCTCGGCCGCAGTGCGGCGCTGAGTACGCCGGCGGCAATGCGCAAGGCATTGTCGCCGCTTAAATGGCCGTGCTCGTCATTGAATTTCTTGAAATTATCCAGATCAATCATGATCAGCGACAAGGGCTGTTGCGTGCTGTGTGCTTCATCGACCAGGACAGATAATCTGTCATTGAGCCAGGCCCGGTTATACAAGGCAGTCAAGCCATCGACCATCGATAGTTGGCGATAGAATTCGCCGACTTTTTCGCGTCGTCGTAATTGTGCATTCGCTGCGCGCAGGCGAAATGACAACTGACGCAGCAAATTACGCGCCACGCCGTTGGCTTCATCGATCAGGCGCCACAGCGTATGTGAGGGAATCACCAGCAGGTCGCTGTCTTCCAGTGCCGTGAG
>NZ_JAUSME010000051.1 GCF_030645555.1 Herminiimonas sp. | reverse complement strand
TACCGCTCGGCGATTGTGGCCGGCAGCAGTGGCGTGCTGGCGCTGGATGAAGATCAATTCTGATTTTGTAGCAGCACGACAAAAACAGCTTAACGCAGGCGCCCTATATAACCGCGATCGACTGCATCCTCTGCCTCATGTCCTGTGACCGGTGCCGGTGTTGCTGGTGCCGGAGGTGCTGATGCTGGCGCTGCGGGCTCGGTCAGGCGCGCCAGCAAGGGTGGCTTGGGTTCGGCGCGCACGAACAAGCCTTCCGGGCCAAAGAATATTTCCTGCAGCTTGACGCTCAATTCCTGCAAATCTTCTATTGGTGACAGCGACGCCATTTTCAGTAAATAACGGCAGTAGGCGGGATCGATACGCATGTACTCAATATCGGTTACCCGCCCGGTTTGCCGGCGCAACGTGACGTGCAGCCGGCCCATCAGGGCAAAGGCCTGATTCTCCAGCGCTGCACGCGTGTGGTGTTCGTCGCTCATAGTACGTGCTCACCATGCTGCTCAAGATCCAGGCCTTCGCGTTCGGCTTCTTCGCTCACGCGCAAGCCCACCAATGCATTGACGATGCCCAGAATGATGGCGGTCATGACGGCCGAGAAGACGACGGTGACGATGACGCCGAAGGCTTGATTGCCGAAACTGCTTTCCATGCCGCCTATGCTTTTCATCGCGAATACGCCGGTCAGCAGCGCGCCGACGATGCCGCCTATCGCATGGACGCCGAATACATCGAGCGTATCGTCGTAACCCATGATGGATTTGAGCGTGGTCGCGCCCAAATAACAGGCAATGCCGGCAACCGCGCCTATCACCAGTGCGCCGGTGACATCGACAAAGCCGGAGGCTGGCGTAATGGCGACCATGCCGGATACCGCACCCGACACCAGGCCGAGCACGGAAGGTTTGCCGCGGCGTGCCCATTCGATGAACATCCATGACAGTGCGCCGACTGCGGTGGCGAGTTGGGTGACCAGCATCGCCATGCCGGCGCGACCGTCAGCGGCAACGGCCGAGCCAGCGTTAAAGCCGAACCAGCCTACCCACAGCATGGATGCACCGATAACAGTCAGCACCAGGTTATGCGGCGGCATGGCTTCCTTGCCGAAACCCAGGCGCGGGCCGATGATGAGGGCTGCTACTAGGCCGGATACGCCGGCATTGATATGCACGACGGTGCCGCCGGCGAAATCCAGTACGCCGCGCGCGGCCAGCCAGCCGGATGGTTCCCATACCCAGTGCGCAACCGGGGCGTAGACAAAGATGGACCACAGCGAGATGAACATCAGCAGCGCAGAAAACTTCATCCGTTCGGCGAATGCGCCGGTGATCAGGGCGGGCGTGATGATCGCGAATGTCATCTGGAACATCACGAAGACGCTTTCCGGTATCGTCGGCGCGATTTCGCTGACGGTGAGTTTGCCGCCTTCCTTGAGGAATTCCATGCCGTTCAGCAATACGCGATCCAGGCCGCCTATATATGGCGAGCCGGGGGTGAATGCCAGGCTGTAACCGATGACGACCCAGATGATGGTGACCAGGCAGGTAACGGCGAAGCTGTGGGCCATCGTGGTCAGTACGTTTTTCTTGCGTACCATGCCGCCGTAGAACAGGGCCAGGCCGGGTATCGTCATGAACAGCACCAGCGCGGTGGAAGTCAGCAGCCATGCGGTATCGCCGGAATTGATTTGCGATGCATCAACCAGCGTGGGTTTGCTCAGCGGTGCGGCCGCCACAGGTGCCGGCTCCGATGCTGCAGCGGGCTCCACTATCATCGGCGCAGTGCCGGCCAATGGCAGTGCTTCAGGCGCGGGTGCTGGGCTGCTTGCGGCCGGGGGCGCAGTTTCTGGTGGGGCGGGTTGTGCCGAGGCTATATTGACAGACAGGTTGAGCAGCAAGCCTAACACCAGACTGGCTAATGTCATCGTGACGGACGTAGAGCGCATGGTCATTGAAACTCCCTTGGTAAGCTTGAATTGGGCATCGTGTTGATGCCAAGATCATGTTTCGTAATAGCACTATGCGTGCCATGCGGAAATTCAGGCAAAACAGGGGAAGTGAGGCCAGACGCGGCTCTGGCGGGGGGATGTGCTGCACTAGGGCAGCACATTTAGATGCTATTTTTGCACTATCGTGGACTGGATGGTGGCGGCTTGTGGTGCGCGGCAGGCGGCCATCGCTGGCTGATGTTCAGCCGAAAGCGCCGCCGGTCAGGTATAAATCAAAGCCGCGGGCTATCGTGGCTATCAGGGCGGTTGAGCCTAATGCAAAGGTGAGGGCCACCAGCAATATCACGAACCAGCTCGAATTCGAGTTGCGGCCCGAAGCCGCATTGTGTTGCACATCCCATTTTTCATCGGGGGTCAGGCCTATGACCAGCGCACTGATCAAACCGACAAAAAACGAAATGATGACTAATATTAAAAAAGCAATAAAAACGGATTGCGGCAAGCGGGCGACTGCGGCAAAAGCCAGTAGCGCATAAGTCAGCGCGGCGGCCCAGGCCCACAAATCTTTTTTGCCATATAGATAGAATCGATGCGCGCCTACGCCGCCCAACAGTATTGCAAGGAGGGTGCTGAAGGTTTTATTCTTGTGGCTGGTGGTCATTATTGCTTCAATCGCGGTATGGAAAAGGGTGGGTTTTGCTGAAAAACGGGCTGGATTTTTACATTTAGCCGCGTATTGTAAGGGTAGACGCCCGATCCGTCGTAACAAGCTTGGCCTGGCCCGCGATCCGGATATTGCCCCGTTTGCCACACCTGAGTTGCAAAGCCATTGAATGAGGTTGCAGCTGCGGCGCTAATTGGGCTATAATTTGCGGCTTTTTCCGTGTTCAGACACTTTTTGGAAATATTATGGTCGTTATTCGTTTAGCTCGTGGTGGTGCAAAAAAGCGCCCATTCTTTAACATTGTTGCTACAGATTCGCGCAATCGCCGCGATGGTCGCTTCATCGAACGCATCGGTTTTTACAATCCGGTAGCATCAGGCGCAGAAGAAAGCGTCCGCATTGCTCAGGATCGTCTGGCCTACTGGCAAGGCGTAGGCGCACAATTGTCGCCTACCGTTGCTCGTTTGGTCGCTCAAGCCGGCAAAGCAGCAGCTTAAGTTTTGTCCAATCAAGCGGCATCGGGAATGAAAGTTCCTGAGGATTTGGTGCTGGTTGGTTACATCTCCGGTGCGTATGGATTGAATGGCTGGGTACGGGTCAGACCCTATTCAGCCGATGCGGATGCATTGTTGAATGCCAAGACATGGTGGCTGGATAAGCCTGAATTCCGTGACGTGGCGATGATGCAATCCAAGATTCATTCCGGTGATGTGGTCGCGCAGTTGATGGGTGTGGCAGGGCGAGAGGCCGCGGAGGCGCTGAAAGGTGCATCCGTGCAAATCCCGCGCAGTCATTTCCCGGCGCTGTCCGACAATGAATTTTACTGGGTCGATCTGATCGGCCTGGAAGTCGAGAATTTGCAGGGCGTGCGTCTGGGTCAGGTCAGCGACATGATGGACAACGGCGCGCATCCTATCTTGCGTGTCGCGGTGCCTCAGGCAGCTGAGACAGCCGGGGCGGATCCCAAAGCTGCGCAGGAATTGTTGATCCCGTTTGTCGAGCAGTTCATCATTACGGTAGATCGACCAGCGAAAAAAATTACGGTGGACTGGGGACTTGATTACTAATCAAGCTCAAGCGCAGGTCAAAGCGCGCTTCGATACTAGGAGTCGACGAGATGCAATTTGATGTCGTCACGCTGTTCCCGGAAATGTTCACCGCGATTACGCAGTCGGGTATTACGCGACGTGCGTTCGAGCAAAAGAAATGTGAATTGGCTTTGTGGAATCCGCGTGATTTCACCAGTGACAAGCATCGCACTGTCGATGACCGGCCTTACGGCGGCGGTCCCGGCATGGTGATGATGGTCAAGCCGCTGGAAGCAGCGGTGCTGGAAGCAAAGAAACGGCAAATAGCTACCGATCTGCCTGCACCACGTGTGATTTATCTTTCGCCGCAAGGCAAGGCTCTGACGCATGAGCGCGTGATGCAATTGACGGCTGAGCCGGGTCTGGTTTTATTGTGCGGTCGATATGAAGCAGTCGACCAGCGCTTTCTCGATACGTGTGTCGATGAAGAAATCAGCCTTGGTGATTTCGTGCTGTCAGGCGGTGAACTACCGGCGATGGCGCTGATGGATGCAGTGATCCGGCAATTGCCTGGCGTGTTGCATGATGATGCGTCGGCGGTGGAAGACAGTTTCGTCAATGGCTTGCTCGATTGCCCGCACTACACGCGACCTGAAGTATACGAAGGTACAGCGGTGCCGGCAGTGCTGATGGGCGGCCATCATGTCGAGATTGAAAAATGGCGACGTGAACGGGCGCTGGAAGCAACCGCGAAGAAGCGGCCCGACATGATTATCAAGGCACGTGCAGCAGGCTTGCTGACACGGGTCGATGAAAAGTTTTTGAGTAGTATGTAATTGCAGTTTGTAGTATCGAGCAGGAATGTAGTGTGATCCCTGCAATGTGTAACCCCATCCTCTACCGGGCATCTTAGAAATACCTGGCGCCGGCAAGATGGTTATTGGAGTAATAAAAATGGATCTGATCCAAACATTAGAGCAAGAAGAAATCGCTCGCCTGGCAAAGAACATCCCTGACTTCGCTCCTGGCGATACAGTGATTGTTAACGTCAACGTAGTCGAAGGTACGCGCAAGCGCGCCCAGGCTTACGAAGGTGTTGTAATCTCCCGTCGTAACCGTGGCTTGAACTCGAACTTTATCGTTCGCAAGATCTCGTCGGGCGAAGGCGTCGAGCGTACGTTCCAGTTGTACTCGCCACTGATCGCTTCGATCGAAGTGAAACGTCGCGGTGATGTCCGTCGTGCCAAGTTGTACTACTTGCGCGAACGTTCGGGCAAATCGGCACGTATCAAGGAAAAATTGCCACAACGTCGCGTCGCTTCAAAAGCTGCGGCAGAATAATTGCATTGCGGATTCGTCCGTGCAATTCATCGGCATCAACAAAAAAGGCACCTTCGGGTGTCTTTTTTGTTTTGCTGGCACAATTCACATTTGTTAAATACTGGTGCTTAAGCTGCTGCCGGTTTAAGATCAAAGCAAATAAATGCGATGGGACGGCATGCAGCCGGTGCAATCTCGTCGACGGTTCGTAAATTGGCCCCGCTCCGCGTGATGCGGGGGATGGCATGACACGATACATTCTTCTTGCATCCAGGGACGCAACTTGAGCACACTGCATTTCGATCCGGAATTACTCCCTGTGGATTCGCTGGGAGGCGAGGACGCGATTACGCCGGAACGATTGATGGCGGATGCATTGCGTGCCCGCTTTTTGAATCCGCCTGACTGGGTTCCTGAAATCACGGTGGAAAGGCTGGTGCGGCCGCTGAGCCGCCCGCTGATGGACGCTGCAGTGCTGCTACCCATCATCTTGCGTGACGATGGCCCGACGCTGTTGTTCACGCAGCGCACGGCCCATTTGAATGCGCATGCGGGGCAGATCAGTTTTCCCGGCGGGCGCATGGAAACACATGATGCATCGCCGGTCGATGCAGCGCTGCGTGAAACAGAAGAGGAAGTCGGCCTGGCCCGGCGCCATATCGATGTCATCGGCACGCTGCCTGAATACCATACGGGTACCGGTTTCCGCGTCACGCCTGTAGTGGGCATCGTGCAACCGCCATTTGACATGCAAGCCGATCCGTACGAGGTCGCCGAAATATTTGAAGTCCCGCTGGCCTTCCTGATGAACGGGATGCATCATCAACGTCGCACTGCCGAGTTTGTTACCGGTAACCGTACTTTTTACGTGATGCCCTATGAGCGCTTCTTCATCTGGGGTGCAACTGCTGGCATGCTGAGAAATTTCTTCCATTTTCTGCGTGCATAGGGTTCGGTTAGCCATGCGCCTGCATGAACCGGGTGTGCATTCCCTGCCATTGTTT
>NZ_JAUSME010000050.1 GCF_030645555.1 Herminiimonas sp. | reverse complement strand
AGGCAATCGGCTGCGCGCGGTTGCCGACAATTTCATTGATCTTGACCGCACTCTCGAATTGCCGGCCCTGATGGAAAAAGGTCAGTTCAAACGGCAGTTTGGCGGCGCGCCAGTATGCGCTATCGCGTTTATAGCGGATATCACGATATTGATCGTAATCCAGACTTTCGAGTCCCTTGGAAATGTTTTTCTGCGGCTCCTTGTAGGAAGTCGCAGCGAGTTGCTGCGCCTTCTTCGCGACATCGTTGAAATCGAAGGCCAGCGCCGGAACGCAGGGCAGGAAGGCTGCAGCGAGCAACAAACTGCCTGACTGGCGGCGCATGTATGTAAAGAAATGACGGAGCATGTTTTTTCAACCTATACAAACCAAGCAGCAACAGATACGGAACCTGCCGCGCCACAGGGGGCGCAGGCGGTTCCTTGAAATGACGGGCGTCACACTGCCATGCAAAGTGAAAATGATTTTTCGAGGAATAGCGTCATCCCGGTGCGTGACGTTTGTTTCTATTGGGTGCGCTTTTCACATAGTCGGAGTGCATGCAAGCAATAAGGTTCCGCTAGCGGGCAAGCTTATGCATTTTTAATCGCAACTTTGCTCAATGCACATTGCGTGCCATCAAGCCTGCCAGACGCCATAGCCTGCTTCGCGCAAGCCTATGCCCAGCTCGACTTCCATCTCGCACGCCGCCTGATACGGCATCGGGTTATAGACGGCATAAAGTTGCGGCAGCAGGCGCAAGCCGAATTTCTCGACGTATTTATTGCTCTGTATGCCAGCCTTGTGCTTGTCGAAACGCAGGTCGGGATCCAGTCCGGTCATGCCGACATAGACGCAGGGCTGGCCGGGGATGTAATCCGGATTGGCTTTCTTGAAGCGCGCTTCATAAAGCACATCCGGCGACAGCTCGATGACGTAGACGTGGTGATGGTGGCGACGGGACATGACTATGCTTTGAGCAAAAACGAAACATCGCCAGCATAGCAGGCTGCTGTTGCCACTGCGCCCTCTCGTGCATGCTGCAGCCATCGATTCCTGCAACAACTGTGGGTACAATCGGCACATCGCTGATGCATGGCGCAACAGGGTCTATGGACCGGAAAGCGAGTCGACATGAAAGCAGGGCTCTTGCAGCAGGCATGGTCGCTGACCAGGGATGCGGTCGCCGCCTGGATAGAAGATTTTGCGCCCAGCATGGGTGCGGCGCTGGCTTACTACACGATCTTTTCACTCGCACCTATGCTGATCATCGTGATCGCGATCGCCGGCTTCTTCTTTGGCCAGGATGCGGCGCAAGGCGCGATTGTGGTCCAGCTGCGCGACTTGATGGGCGATACCGGCGCCAGTGCAGTCGAGGGCTTGCTGAAGTCGGCCAGCGAACCGGGGCAGGGCATCATCGCCGCCACGCTGGGCATACTGACCCTGATGATAGGCGCCACTGCCGTGTTCGGCGAACTGCAGAGTGCACTGAACCGGATCTGGAAAGTGCCGGCAGAAAAGGAAAGAAGCGGCATCTGGACGCTGCTGCGCACGCGCATGCTGTCTTTCGGCATGGTAATGGGGCTGGGCTTCATGCTGCTGATATCGCTGGTCCTCAGCGCCGTGCTGGCGGCACTCGGAAAATGGTGGGGCGACATCCTGGGCAGCTGGAGCATCGTGCTGCAACTGTTGAATCTGGCGGTTTCATTTACCGTCATCACCGGCTTGTTCGCGATGATCTACAAGTTCATGCCGCGCGCCCGCATTCCATGGCGCGATGTCTGGGTCGGTTCTGTCGTGACCGCCCTGTTGTTTACGATAGGCAAAACCCTGATCGGCCTGTATCTGGGCAAGACCAATATGGCATCCGGTTTCGGTGCCGCCGGCTCGCTGGTGATCCTGCTGGTGTGGATTTATTATTCGGCGCAGATTTTTTTGCTGGGCGCTGAATTTACCTGGGTGTTTGCGCAGCAGCATGGCTCGCAATCTGCCGCCTCTCAAGTGAATGCGGCAGTTACCGGCGACGCAGCGCTGAAATAATCCGGCCTCATTTCAAGCAGCCGTTTGCATCAAACGGCTGTCATTTTATTGTCTATTGAAGATCAGCGAGCTGCATACGCAATGCCATCAACCATGAACGATACGACCATCCGATCTCCGACTTCACGCTCTGCCCGCATAGACGCCCTGCGCGGCATGGCCGTGTTCGGCATCTTGCTGGTGAATGTGTGGTCCTTCATCTGGGGCTTCGAAAGCCTGCGCTACGGCGTGTTGCCGGCAACGGCATCCATCTTCGACGTGCTGGCCGTGGCCTTTGTTGCCTTCTTTGCCGAACAAAAGTTTTATCCGATTTTTGCCTTCCTGTTCGGCGCCGGTTTTGTGATGGTGACGCGCTCGCTCAAACACAGGCTGGGGCGCTGGAGCGATGCGGAGCGGCTGTTCCGGCGCAGGCTGACCTGGCTGCTGGGATGCGGCATAGTGCACGGCACCCTGATCTGGTTCGGCGATATCCTGACCGTCTACAGCATCGCCGGCTTCTTTGTCCTGTCCGGACTGGCCGGTGCGCGTTTGCGCCAGCTCCGCAACAGACTGCGCATCTGGACTATCGTGTTTGCTGCACTGCTGCTGACCAACTTTGCATTGAATATGCAAATGCTGGACGCCGACGGGATGCATGCACAGGCAAAAAATACCGTGGCTGCGGTGGAAGCAGCACGCGTGATTTATACGCAGGGCGATCTGCTGGCCATAGGCATACAGCGCATCAGCGATTACCTGTCGGTGACAACGCAGTCGCTCTTCATCCTGCCGCATATTGCCGTGCTGTTCCTGCTCGGTGCGATGTCGGTGCGGCGCGGCTGGCTGACGCAGCCGTGGCGGCACATGACATTCTGGCGCCGGGTGCGCTGGACGGGTTTTGCGCTCGGCATTCCATTCAACCTGGCATGGGCCGCGCTGGTGCTGGCCGAAGCCATCGATCCGCTGCACCCATCTGCGTATACCTTCCTGCTGTATGCGTGGCTGCCGATCGGCGGTTCATGCCTGGCGGCCGCCTATGTTGCCTGCGTGATGCTGGCCGGTCAGGGCTTGCTGCAATGGCTGGAAAACTGGCTGGCGCCGGTCGGCAAGATGGCGCTGACGCATTACCTGACGCAATCCCTGCTGTGCGCAGTGCTGATCCAGGGCTTCGGTTTTGGGCTGGGTGAAAAATGGCCGCCGGCCGGCTGGCTGGCGATTGCAGGCGCGATCATGCTGCTGCAATTATTCTTCAGCCGCTGGTGGCTGGCGCGGCATGCGCAGGGACCGGTTGAAATGCTGTCGCGCCGCTACATCAACCGGGGTCTTTAACTTTCATCGTTCAAGTGGCAGGCTGAAAAATGCTGCGGCGCGATTTCCTGCAACAACGGTTGCTCGATACTGCAGCGCGGCATCGCATGCGGACAGCGCGGATGGAAGTGACAGCCGGATGGCGGATGCAGGGGTGATGGAATTTCCCCTTTGACTGGATAGAACTCGATCTTCTTGACTTCCAGTTTAGGCGCGGCAGCCAGCAAGGCCACCGTGTAGGGATGATTCGGCCGCGCGAACAATTCTGCCGTCGGCGACGATTCGACTATGCGTCCCAGGTACATGATGAGGACGCGATCCGAGATATGGCGCACCACGCCGAGGTCGTGGCTGATGAACAGATAGGTCAGGTTCAGTTCGTCGCGCAACTTGATGAACAGGTTGAGCACTTGCGCCTGTATCGATACATCCAGCGCCGCAACTGCTTCATCGCAAACCAGCAATTCAGGATTGACGGCCAGCGCGCGGGCGATGCCTATGCGCGCCCGCTGGCCGCCAGAGAATTGATGCGGGAAGCGCCGCGCCAGCGCCAGATCCAGGCCTACCCTTTGCAGCAAGGCTTCCACATATTCCTTTTGCTGGGCGGCGGCAACCATACGGTGCGCCAGCGGCGCTTCGCCAACGATATCGTGTATCCGCATGCGGGGGTTGAGCGAGGCATACGGATCTTGAAATATCATTTGTATCGCCAGCTGCTGCTGTCGTCTTTGCGCAGCGTTCAATGCGGCCAGGTCTGTACCCTTCCAGCTGCGCGTGCCGGACGACAGCGCATGCAAGCCGGCAGCCATGCGACCCAGCGTCGATTTGCCGCAACCGGATTCACCGACCAGCCCGACCACCTCACCCGGATGTATCTCCAGCGTCACCTGATCGACGGCATGCACGACTTCTGCACTTCTTTTTGCGCCGAACAGCTGCCCCAGTCTAGCGCCTGCATCCAGCGGCTTGGCGAAACGCTTGTCGGCGTCGCGCAATGCGAGCAGCGGCGGCACGATCTCACTCATGCGGCACCCCGCTCGTTGCGGTTATCGGATGAAAGCAGCGCAAGCTGCGTGCGCCATCGACAAGCAGCGGCGGCGTGTTGCTGCACATCGCTGTCGCGCGCTCGCAGCGGGTGCGGAAGGCGCAGCCGGATGGCAGGTTCAACAGCGAGGGCGTCATGCCGGATATCTGGCGCAGCGGCAGGCCGCGCTGATTCTTCGATGGCGACGAGGCGATCAAGCCATGCGTATAAGGATGGCGCGCTTGTTCCAGCACCTCGCGCACGCTGCCGCTCTCGACGATTTTGCCTGCATACATCACGCACACTGCATCTGCCAGGCCGGCAATCACCGACAGGTCATGCGTGATCCAGATCAGCGCCGTGCCGGATTCGCGGCACAGCTTTTGCATCTCGTACAGTATCTGTCCCTGTATCGTCACATCGAGCGCGGTGGTCGGCTCGTCGCAGATGATCAGGTCCGGCTTGTTCAGCAAGGCTATCGCAATCGCCACGCGCTGGCGCATGCCGCCGGAAAACTGATGTGGATAGGCGAGCAGGCGTTGATCCGGCGACGCAATCCCGACCCGCGCCAGGGCATCGCGCGCCATCGCACGTGCCGCCGCCTTGCCGACATCCTGATGCGCCAGCACTGCTTCCATCATTTGCGTATCGATGCGCAGGACAGGATTGAGAGTCATCATCGGGTCCTGGAATATCATCGCGATGCGATTGCCGCGCACGCGGCGCATCGCTTCCGGCGACAGGGTCAGCAGGTCTTGACCCTGCAGCAAGACCTGGCCGCCAACGATTTTTCCCGAATTGCTGCCACCTTCGTCTATCAAGCCCATGATCGAATATGCAGTCATCGATTTGCCCGAACCCGATTCGCCTACCAGCCCCAGTATCTGGCCGGGTGCGACCGAGAACGACACGTCCTCGACCGCCTTCACTATGCCCTCGCGCGCAGAGAAATGCATCTGCAGATTGTGCACGCTCAATGTTGGCGTCGTTGCTGTCGATGAAGTCGTCATAGGGTCTGCAGGCGCGGATTCAATACATCGCGCAATTGATCGGCCACCAGATTGATCGCCACCACGGTAAGCAGCAGCACAATGCCGGGGAATACGCTGATCCAGTATTTGCCGGACATCAGGTACTCAAAACCATTGGCAATCAGCAAACCGAGCGAAGGCTCGGTGACCGGCAAGCCGAGACCGAGGAAAGACAGCGTGGCTTCCAGTGAAATGGCCGATGCAACCTGCAATGCGGCGATCACGATCAGCGGCGGCAGGCAGTTCGGCAGCAGGTGGCGGAATACGATGCGCAGCGGCGACAGGCCGAGGCCGGCAGCCGCCTCCATGTATTCCTTCCTGCGCTCGACCAGCGCGGCGCTGCGCGCAGTGCGCGCGTAATACGCCCACTGCACTGCGACCAGCGCGATGACTATCTTGCTGGTGCCCGGCCCCAGCAAGGCCAGCAGGATCAGCGCCACCAGAATAGGCGGGAATGACAATTGGATGTCGGCTACCCGCATGATGAAATTTTCAACGCGGCCGCCGAAGTAAGCGGCAAACAGGCCCAGCGTCAAACCGATCGCCAGTGCGATCACGGTACTGACAACGCCGACGATGATGGAAATGCGCACGCCGTACAGTATCGCCGACAGCATGTCACGTCCCTGTTCATCGGTGCCCAGCAGATAGGTAAAAGTCCGGTCTGCATTCTGCGCGCCGGGTGCGAGGCGCGCATCCATGATGTCTATCTGTGCCAGATCGTAGGGATTTTGCGGCGCGATGACAGGTGCGAATATCGCCGCCAGCACTATCACCAGCAAAACGATGCATCCCGCGCCGGCAATCCTGCTGGCAAAGAAATTGCGCGCAAAGCGCTGCAGCGGCGTTTCCACTTCGGCTGCCTTGAGTATCGCGTCCATCATCAGCCCTGCACTTCCGACAGGCGCACGCGCGGGTCCAGCAGCGAATACACGACATCGACGATCAGGTTGATGAAGATGAACAACGTAACGATCAGCATCAGGTAGGCGACGATCACGGGCCGGTCCAGCACGCGGATGGAGTCTATGATCAGCTTGCCCATGCCGGGCCAGGCGAACACCGACTCGGTCACGATGGCAAATGCAATGATGGAACCGAACTGCAAGGCGATCACGGTGACGATGGGAATCAGGATGTTCTTCAGTACATGCACGCCTATGATGCGGCTGTTGCGCAAACCCTTGGCGCGCGCAAACCTGACGTAATCCTGCAGCAGCGCTTCCTGCGCGCCGGCGCGCGTCAGCCGTATCACCAGCGCGATATTGAATAGCGCGAGGTTGAAGGCCGGCAGCAGCAGATGCTTCAAGCCATCGACAGTCAGGAAGCTGAGCGGCACGCCGAACAGCAGCGTGGTCGCACCGCGTCCACCCGACGGCAGCCAGCCCAGCTGCACTGCAAACAGCATGATCAGCAGCAGCCCGACCCAGAAGGTAGGCAGTGAAAAACCGAGTATGGACACTGCCATGATGCTCTTGCCTGTCCAGCTATCGGGGCGCAGGCCGGCCCACAATCCCAGCGGGATGCCGAGAACGATCGCCATGCCTATCGCGCAAACTGCCAGTTCCAGCGTGGCCGGCAGGCGTTCGAGTATCAAGGCCAGCGCTGGCGTGCCGTAGGCAAACGAACGGCCCATATCGCCGTGCAAGGCTTGCTGGATGAAGATGAAATACTGCCGCCACAAGGGTTGGTCGAGCCCGAATGCGGCGATCGTGCGTGCGCGTTCGATCTGGTCGGCGTCGGGACTGATCAGCATGTCGATCGGATTGCCGATCGCATACACGCCGATGAAAACCAGCAGCGACATCACGACCAGCACGACGATGCTCTGGCCCAGGCGGCGAAGGATGAAGTCGAGCATGGTCAGCAAGCGCCGCTTAAAGGGCGCGTGCAGTCAGCCGGCAGGCGGCATTTATTCCGGATGGAACTGATGGGCAAAGGTGAATTCATCGGTACGCGCAGTGTACTTCAAGCCCTTGCGCAGCGCCCAGGTCGCATATTGATGATGCAGGGGGATCACCGCATATTCCTTCAATGCCAGCGCCGCCGCATCCTTCGCATAAGTTTCGCGCCTGGCCTGATCGACCGAAGCCAGCGATGACGCGATCAGCTTGTCGACTGCCGGGTTGCTGTATTTACCCCAGTTCCACGAGCCCCAGCCGGTCGCTGGATTCGGCGTGCCGACCAGCGTGCGCAAACCGAAGTCGCCGGCCAGCGTGCCCCAGCCCAGCAAGGCGACACTAAATTCGCCGGTGCGCGCCCGGGCGAAATAAACCGACAGCGGCAGGGTTACCACTTTCGTCTGTATGCCTATCCGATTGAGGAATTGCGCCACCGTCTGCACCACCTGATCGTCATTGATATAGCGGTCGTTGGGACCGTGCAGCGTCAATGCAAAACCGTTCGGGTAGCCGGCTTGCGCCAGCAGTTTCTTCGCGCCTTCCGGATCGTAAGCTTCCACCTTCAGCGCATCGTTGTAGCCGAATATGCCGGGCGAGACGATGTTGGCCGCCGGCACGGCCAGGCCTTCCATCGTGCGATCTGTCAGCGCCTGGCGATTGATGGCTTTAGAAATCGCCTGCCGCACGCGCACGTCGCGCAGCGGATTTTCCGCCAACGGCTAGCCGGCCTTGTCAGTCACTTAAGGCGAACTGCGCGGCGACTGGTCGAGATCCCAAAATATCGTGCGCCAGGAAATCTTTTGCGCGAAAGTGAATTTCGCACTGTTCTTCAACCGCGACAGGTCGGCAGTCGGCACGCCCTCTATCGCATCGACATCGCCAGACAGCAAGGCTGCCAGGCGCGGCGCGGAACTGGTAATGATGCGGAACGTGACCTTGTCCCAATCCGATTTTTCGCCCCAGTAATGCTCGTTGCGCGCCACTTCTATGCGGTCGCCGCGCCTGAAGCTGATGAGTCTGTACGGGCCGGTGCCTATCAATGCCTTGCCGCTGTTGAAATCCTCGGTAGCCGCTTCTTCTGCCGCTTTTTTAGACACGATGGAAATGGCACTCACATCCAGCGTCAGCGGACCGTAAGGCGCCGCCGTAGTCAGGCGTACGGTATAGGGATCGACGATTTTTTTCGCGATTATCTGTTTCGTGTAGGCAGTGTAAGGACCGGGGCTGTTCGTCAATTTTGCCGGCCTGTCGAGCGAAAAGATCACATCGTCGGCAGTGAAGTCCGAGCCGTCATTGAATTTCACGCCGCGGCGCAACTTGAATTCCCAGGTCGTCGCATCCACTGCGCGCCACGCAGTCGCCAGGCCAGGCACCAGTTTGCCGTTCGCATCCACATTGACCAGCGCATCGAAGATATGTGCGGCAAATGCGACGTTGGGCGCTATGTTCAGGTAATGCGGATCCAGCGACGATACATCCGCTGCCAGCGCGATTTTCAAATCTGCCGCATGCGTGGCCAGGCTGGCCGAACATGCCAGCGCAGCCAGCAGGGCAAGTGCAGACAGATTTTTTCGTTTGAAGCCAAGCATGTTTGCCTTTAAGAAGCCGGGGACTGTCGATGGCGCACGCAAGCATGCGCGGCCAGAGTCACACGGCGATGTTAGCCACCTGGCCTGCGTATGTAAATGATCCATTTGGTCTTTGGATAGTCGCAAAAAATATATCGGCCTCTCGATCAGCACACTCGCCGTCATGCAGCGCCCAACATGGCAGACGCTTACGTTCTAGAATATAGGCATCTTCACTTCACGATATGGAAATGCCATGCTGACCAGATCGCTAGTACTTGCCTTTGCCGCGCTGATGACGCTCAGCGTGCCGGCTTTTTCCGCCTCGCCCCGGCTCGATCTTCTGGGTAGTCCGGCGCCGTCCAGCATGGCCACGCGCACTATCGTCATCACGCCAGACACCAGATGGGTCAATGTGGAAGGCGGCGAAGTCATCAACTTCATCGTCGGCGACCAATCGTTTGGCTGGGATTTCTATGTCGGCTACACGATTTCATCATTCGACCTGAATCTGGTTGCGCCGGCCGGCCTGCTGCAGCGCCGCGTGACAGCCTATGTCTCTCCCGACCCCAGATACCGTGGCGTGGATTAGTTGCAGGCACAAACCGCATGATCGGGTCGAAACTGCCGCGCGCTCACCCTTTTTTCTTCCTACATGACACGCTGTTCCTCACTGCCAGCAAAATTTGCTTCAATTAAAACCTCATAAATAAAAAGCGCAGCCAGAATTGATCATTCTGGCTGCGCTTTTTAGCAAGAACTTCTGCTGTAAAGAAGTCCCGCTTTACCTGCC
>NZ_JAUSME010000047.1 GCF_030645555.1 Herminiimonas sp. | reverse complement strand
AATATGACGCCTTAATTGCAATATTAATATGCTAATTCAACTATTCCGCCCAGTTTTGCAATTCCACTGACCACCTGGCCTGCGGGTGTCCTGACCTGCGTCAATTGACCTTCATAGGCATTATTCAGCGCGCGCGCTTCGCTGGATACGCTGAATCCCGCGCCGTTGACGACCACACGCACTGCCTGGCCTTGCTGGATCGCCTGCTGGGTGCGCAGGGCATCCTGCCGCAATGGAGAGCCCAGCGCAATATTGGCCGCAGCGCTGCGGCCCAGCGCCTGGGAGGCATCGGTAATCACGCCGGCTGGCAAGGCGGTCAAATCGCCCTTGACGCTGGCAAGATCGGCCTGACTGATGGTCTGTCCCTGCGCCAGCGGCGTTGCAGCCGCGATGTATTCGCCATGCACCTGCACTTGGGCGGATACATAAATAGTCCAGGAAGACGGTGTCGTGCAGCGCACGCCTACGGTAGTTTTGCCCCATACCTTGCTGGCTGGCGGCAGAAACGCTTCCGGCACCGTACATGCCGGCAATTTCAGGCGCGGATCGATGGCACCGACCGTTACCCGCACTTCGCCTGGCAAACCCTTGGCCTGGGTGCGCAGGAATTGCTCGGCGGTCTGCTTCAGCGTTCCCAGGTCCTGGCGCGGCGCAGGCTCGACGACTTGCGCACTGGCGAACTGGGTCGACAGTGCGAAGACGGTGATAACAATATTGAAAGTGTGTTTCATGGCGGCCGGTGGATTGATTGCACGATCATGGTACTGATATGGCGCCCCGGTAAAGCAGGGAATAGCATGGATTTTCGTCTTCTTCTCGTTTGATCGGAGCGAACAGGGGCTCCGTATGATTCACGCTATACAAATCCATTACCGGCGCAGAGCATAGTTACCTTGAGCGCACACTTCGGAGGTCGTAATGATCGGAAAACTTGATGACTTGATGCGCTTTCAGGAGACGGCACTGAGTTTGCGCGCGCAGCGCCAACAATTGCTGGCGTCGAATATTGCCAATGCGGATACGCCGAATTTCAAGGCGCGTGACATCGATTTTAACAAGGCTTTGCAAGGTGCGATAGCCAAGAGTACCGGCGGCGCTACAGCGCCTGCCGATCTGGCGAAAACCTCGACCACGCATCTTTCTTCCAGTACGCATCAGACCATAGGCGGTGCGCCGCTGTTATATAGCAACACGCAGCAGGGCAATATCGATGGCAATACGGTGGATATGGATGTGCAGCGCAATCAATTTACCGATAACGCGATGCGCTACGAAGTCGGCCTGACACTGGTGTCGGCCAAGATCAAGGGAATGCTTACCGCCATACAGGGGCAATAATCATGTCGCTATTTAATATATTCAATGTCGCCGGTTCGGCCATGAGTGCGCAGAGTCAGCGCCTCAATGTGGTGTCCAGCAATATCGCCAACGCCGAAAGCACGACCAGTGCAAACGGCCAGACTTATCGCGCCAAGCAGGTGGAATTTCAGGCGGTGCCGATGTCGGGCGCGGCGTCCACCGGCGTCAAGGTCAAGCAGGTGGTCGAAGACACGACGCCGCTAAAAATGGTGTTCGATCCAAAACATCCGGCCGCCGATGAAACCGGCCATGTCGCGATGCCGAATGTCAATGTCGTCGAGGAGATGGTCAACATGATCTCTGCCTCGCGCTCTTATCAAACCAATGTCGAAACCATGAACGCGGCCAAGACGATGCTACTTAAAACACTGACTCTCGGTCAGTAAACAATAAAAGGAATAATCATGGCCGCTATCAGTAACACCTTGCCGCAATCATTGCTCGATACGATGAATCCTAAAGCTGCCACCACGCAATCGACTGCAGAGGCGGCGCAGGATCGCTTCATGAAGCTGCTGGTGACACAGATGAAGAATCAGGATCCGCTCAATCCGCTGGATAACGCACAAGTGACGAGCCAGCTGGCGCAACTGTCGACCGTGACCGGTATCGACAAGGTCAATTCCACTCTGGAATCGCTGATCGGCAGCTATCAGTCGAGCCAGTCCCTGCAGTCGGCCAATTTGATCGGCCACGGCGTACTATCATCCGGCAACAAGCTGGGCTTGTCCGAAGACAAGGCGCTGATGGGCGTTGAGTTGCCGCAGGCGGTCGATGCGGCGGAAGTCGTCATCAAGGATGCCTCCGGCAATATCATGCAAACCATCAGCCTGGGTAAACAGGATGCCGGCACCTTGCCCCTGCTGTGGGATGGCACGAAAACCGATGGCACGAAGGCGCCGGAAGGCACTTACTCATTCGAGGTCAACGCGACATATGACGGCAAGGCTGTGGACGCAACCGAACTTCAGTTCGGCATGGTAACGACGGTGACGACCGGGCAGGATGGGGTGAAAATCAACGTGCCAGGATTAGGCGCGCTCAACCTGTCGGACATCCGTCAAATTCTTTAATTTAATACAGCGGCAAGATAAACCAGGAGAAATACCATGAGTTTCCAACAAGGTTTGAGCGGATTGAATGCCGCTTCCAAAAGTCTAGAAGCCATCGGCAATAACGTCGCCAACTCGGGCACGGTCGGCTTCAAGCAATCGCAAGTACAGTTTTCAGACGTCTATGCCAGCACGCTGACCGGCTCCGGCGCTTCGCAGATCGGTATCGGCACACAGATAGCGCGCGTCGCGCAGCTGTTTAGCCAGGGCAACGTCACTGCATCGAACAACCCGCTCGACATGGCGATCAACGGCAACGGCTTTTTCCGCATGAGCACAGGCGGCTCGATCAGCTATAGCCGCAACGGACAATTCATATTGAGCAAGGAAGGTTTCATCGAGAATGCAACCGGTGCACGTCTGACCGGCTACATGGCGGATGCGAACGGCGTGGTTGCGGTTGGTGCGCCGCCCGACCTGAAAATCGACAAGGCCGATCTGTCGCCGCAACCCACCAGTACCTATGACCTGGCGCTTACGCTTGATTCGCGCAAGGGCAATCTGACTGCAGCAGGATTCGCTCCTAACGATCCTGCGACATTCAGCGATTCCACTTCCGCGCCGGTCTACGACAGCCTGGGTAATT
>NZ_JAUSME010000045.1 GCF_030645555.1 Herminiimonas sp. | reverse complement strand
GGTCCAGGTCGAGAAGGAAGAGCGCGGCAATAAAGGCGCCGCACTGACTTCATTCGTTTCGCTGGCTGGCCGTTATCTGGTCTTGATGCCTAACAATCCACGCGGCGGCGGTGTATCGCGCCGCGTCGAAGGCGAAGATCGCCAGGAATTGCGCGAAACGATGGACAAGCTGGACCTGCCACAAGGCATGTCGGTGATTGCCCGTACCGCCGGCATCGGCCGCAACGTCGATGAATTGCAATGGGACTTGAATTACCTGATGCAACTCTGGCGTGCGATTGAAGGCGCTGGCCAATCGGGTGCAGGCGCATTCCTGATTTATCAGGAATCGTCACTGGTCATCCGCGCGATCCGCGATTACTTCCAGCCGGATATCGGCGAAATCCTGATCGACACCGACGACATCTACGAACAGGCTCAACAGTTCATGAGCCACGTGATGCCGGACATGGTCCATCGCGTCAAACGCTATCGCGACGACGTGCCGCTGTTCTCACGTTTCCAGATCGAACACCAGATCGAAACCGCGTACTCGCGTACCGTTCCGCTGCCATCCGGCGGCGCGATCGTTATCGATCACACCGAAGCCCTGGTTTCGGTCGACGTCAACTCGGCACGCGCCACCCGCGGCAGCGATATTGAAACGACCGCCTTCCATACCAACTGTGAAGCCGCTGAAGAAGTCGCTCGCCAATTGCGCTTGCGCGATCTGGGCGGCTTGATCGTCATCGATTTCATCGACATGGAAAACGCGAAGAATCAGCGCGAAGTCGAAACCCGCCTCAAGGATGCGCTGCACTACGATCGTGCCCGCGTCCAGATGGGCAAGATCTCGCGCTTCGGCTTGATGGAATTGTCGCGTCAGCGCCTGCGTCCATCGCTGTCGGAAGGCAGCCATGTCACCTGCCCGCGTTGCAACGGCACCGGCCACATCCGCGATACCGAATCGTCCGCATTGCAAGTCCTGCGCATCATCCAGGAAGAAGCGATGAAGGAAAACTCGGCATCTATCCACGTCCAGGCACCAGTCGACGTCGCCGCTTTCCTGCTGAATGAAAAACGCGGTGAAATCCTGAAGATAGAAACGCGTCACCGCGTCTCCGTCATCCTGATCCCGAACAAGCATCTGGAAACGCCGCATTACAAGCTGGAACGCATCAAGCATGACGATCCACGCCTGGAAGAAACACAAGCCAGCTACAAGATGACGGAAGAAGCCGATACCGACATCAGCTACGAAAAGCGCCAGAAGGAAGAAGCCAAGCCGCGCCAGGAAGCCATGGTCAAGGGCATCACGCCGGAGCAAGCGCCTATCGTCGAACGCAAACCGGTAGAAGCAGCCAAAGTCGCACCTGTAGAAAGCAAGGGTTTCTTCCAGAAACTGATGGCTTTCTTCAGCGGTGAACCGGAACAGACCAAAGCCGCACCAGCCTTGCCTGCCCTGGAAGACAAAAACCAGCGCAACCCGCGCGGTGACCGCAATGCAGGTCGCAATCAACGCAATCGCAGCCGTGGTGGCCGCGGTGGTCGTGATCGCAGCGAAGGCGATGAAGCAGCAAAACCGGCGTCAGCGCCAGTGGCTGCAGAAGCGCAAACAGCGCGCCCTCCTCGTCTACCCCGTGAACCACGCGAGCCGCGTGAACCACGTGAAAGCAATGAAGGACGCCGTGAACGCACACCACGTCCACCACGCGAAGAGCGCAAGGACAAGGAAGTCGTTGCCGAACTTGACGCTAGCCTGTTGCAAGGCACAGCTGCCATTATCGCTGCCGCACCGGCCAAAACCACGCCGCCAGCAAGCGAAGCCGCCAGCGCTGCTGTCGTGCTCGATGCCAACGGCATACCGGTAGAAGCTGTCGAAGGCGAAGAACAACCGCGTCGTCGTCGTCGTCGCGGTGGCCGCAACCGTAATCGTCGCGATCGTGACAGTACCGAAACCGGTACTGAAAACGAAGGCGGTGAAGATGGTGCTGAAGCCTTGCAGGATGACCTTGCTCAAGCCCCTGTCACAGCGCAGGCCAGCCCTGAAGCTGTTGCCGAGCCTGTCGCATATGCAACTGAGGCCAAGAGCCAGATCGAAGCGCCTGTCAGCGCCCTGACCTCGGCCATCGCGGCACCGCTGATTCCGCAAGAAGTCATGCGCCAGCCCGAAGTTGAAGTTGCCACGCCAGCAGTAGCTGTAGTTGCAGCGGAGCCAGTCGCCGTTGCTGCACCTGTCGTCGCGCCAGTTGTCAGCCAGCCAGCACCTGCGCCGGTAGTCGAAGCAGCACCAATAGTTGAAGCAGCGCCAGCGGTGGAAGCAGCACCCGTAGTCGCAGTTGCACCGGAACCGGCTGTTACAGCGGCCCCTGTCGCAGCTGCACCTGTCGCGACTCCCGTGATTACACCAACCCCGGTCCCTGTACCAGCACCAGCGCCAGTAATGGCCGCGCCGGGCAAAGTGGAAGACTTGAGCGAAGTGTTGCGCACTGCCGGCTTGCAACTTGCTGCCACCAATCCTGAAAAGCTGCGTGCAGCACAGGAAGAAGCGGCGAAGTTCGTACCACCGGCACGGGTACCGCGTGAGCGCAAACCATTGCCGCAGGAATCGACGGAACCTTTGGTGCAGATGGAAACAAAACGGTAATACCGAGCATCATCCTGTTCACTGCAGGATGTTCTGGTCGTTAAAAAGGGAGCCCAAGGCTCCCTTTTTTATTACCCTCTGCTTCGAGCAAGCTGCGCATCAACGCAGCATGCAAAAAGGACTATGCAGCCATGCGCTCTTGCGTGCTCGCTTCTATTTGCTGCAAGCGTTTGATCGTGTCGGCGCATGCATGGGCGGCTTCCTTGCCCTTGACCAGAAAATGCTGATAAAAGAAATTCTGGTGCTCGTCATGTGCATGGAAATGATGCGGCGTCAGCACGGCAGAAATAACCGGAACTTCGGTTTCCAGCTGGACTTGCATCAAGCCGCTGATGACGGCTTGCGAGACAAATTCGTGACGGTAGACGCCACCGTCGACCACCAGGCCGGTGCCGACTACTGCAGCGTAACGACCGCTTTTGGCGAGCAATTTGGCATGCAGTGGAATCTCGAATGCGCCTGCCACTTCAAAGAAGTCGATCACCTCTTCCGGATAACCGCTTACAGCCATTTCCTCGATGAATGCGATACGGCATTGATCGACGATATCCTTGTGCCAGCTCGCCTGGATAAAAGCGATACGGTGACTTGCTGATTTTGTTTTGATACCGATAGGGTGTTGCATGTGAAGCTCCTGTTTGCAAATTGAAAAACAGGGCAGTTTGAATATCAAGCGGGAATGGCAGACGCACGTCACCGCAAGGTGCAAGTGCGTAATAAGTCATCCCGTTCTCTATCATCCGGACTATGACCGTCGGCCCCGGGATCACACCGGGTCTGCTGACCTTGTTGAAGCAAGCCGAAGAACAGCTTGAAGCTTCAACAAGCGCTCGCGGGCTAAACACAAAATAATGAAACTCTGCGCCATTACCGCCGGTGGGGAATTTCACCCCGCCCCGAGAACGTACTGATGAATGTGTGTACTGAAAACTCAGCGCATCACTGCATCAGTGAGACGTGAATTTATCATGATTCAAAAAAAGCTGCTGAAGGCTGAAATGCCGTTCAGTTAAGGCCTACTTGACGGAATTGCTGTCATTCCCGCGCAGGGTGCAGCAGGGAATTCAGCCGGCATGCCGGCTGCCTGTGAAACGGCCGCCGCATGCTTGCGGCGGTGCGCGCTGCAAGCGGGAATCCAGTGCGAGCACATAAAATCACTGGTTCCCCGCCTGCGCGGGGAAGACAAACCTGAAAAATTCCGCGCTTATTGAATGGCATTGGCTGGCGGCTGGACTATTCCTTGTCGTCCAGTAAATCGCCCAGTGGCATATCCACACCCAGCAGCTGTTGCGCTGCCTCGCTAGGCAGTGCCTCTACCGACTTCAGTTTGCGCGTCATCTGACGGCTTCTGGTCTCGGCCTGTTCGATGTTCTTGGCTGCGCGCTCCAGCGTCGCCTTGGTCGCGGCCAGCACATCGCCGAACTTGCCAAACTCGGTTTTGACCGCACCCAGCACTTGCCACACTTCGGACGAACGTTTCTCAAGCGCCAGCGTGCGGAAACCCATCTGCAGGCTGTTGAGCAAGGCCGACAAGGTCGACGGGCCGGCGATGCTGACACGGTGCGTGCGCTGCAGGTCGTCAGCCAGGCCGGGCCTGCGCATGACTTCGGCATACAAGCCTTCAGTCGGTAAAAACAGGATCGCGAAATCGGTGGTCAGCGGCGGCGACAGATATTTCTCGGCAATTTTTTTCGCTTCATTGCGCACTACCGTTTCCAGCTCACGTCCCGCCAGCAAAACGCCATCTGCATCGGCGCGATCAGCGGCATCGGCCAGGCGCTCGTATTGCTCCTTCGGAAATTTCGCATCGATAGGCATCCAGATCGGCGTGTGGCCGCCATCGTTACCCGGCAACTTGATCGCGAACTCGACGCGCGCACCGCTGCCCGGTATCGTTTCCACATTCTTTGCATACTGCTCCGGCGTCAACACCTGCTCGAGCAGCATTTCCAGCTGCACTTCGCCCCAGGTGCCGCGCGTCTTGACGTTGGTCAGCACGCGCTTCAGGTCGCCAACGCCGATTGCCAGCTGCTGCATCTCGCCCAGGCCCTGATGTACTTTTTCCAGACGGTCGGAGACCAGCTTGAACGATTCGCCCAGGCGCTGCTCCAGCGTTGCATGCAGTTTTTCATCGACCGTCTTGCGCATCTCTTCGAGCCGCGTGCCATTGTCGGTTTGCAGATCCTTGATCTTCGCTTCCAGCGTGGCGCGCACTTCAGCCATACGCTGCGCATTCGATTCTGTCAGCGTGGTCAGGCTTTGATTGATCGTATCGCCGAAACGCTGCAGCGCACTCGCCTGCTCTTCACGTCCGGTCTGCGCCTGCAGGGTGATGGCCTGGCGCATCGCTTCCAGTTGCTGTGCATTTGCTTCATTGAGCTTGGCGAGCTGTTGTGCAAAGGTATCGATCTGGTTGTTTTGCAGCGTCGCCACGCTGGTCAATTGCGCGGCCAGCGTTTGCTGGAATTGCATGAAATTGCTGCCCAGTTCTTGCCGCGTGGCTTGTGCAGTCGATTGAACCTGCTCACGCAATTCGCGTTCTATGCGCTCGCTGCCTTGCTGCTGATGGCGCTGCAATTCATTTTGCAGCTGCGCAAGTTGAGGGGCGATATCGACCGCGCGATTGCGCAGCATCGCGACTATCTGCAACACGATGATGATGGCTGCGGCAAGCAGCAAGATGATGAAGTGCAGTTGTGTCATGGATAGCTAAGTCCGGGGCAAGGAAAATCGTGTTGTGCAAGGTGTCGCCGAAACAGCGGCAACGGCGTTTGCCTAACCATGCGTATTGCGCATCCAGTCGGCAGTTTCTGCAAAAGCCTTGCGCAGATGCTCTTGCAGGGATGGAACGATGCCGACTTCCTGCATCGCCATCTCCATGCATTGCAACCACTGGTCGCGTTCACTGGTGGCTATCGCATACGGCAAATGGCGGGCGCGCAGGCGCGGATGGCCGAAGCGTTCGACAAACAGGTTGGGACCGCCAGTCCAGCCGGACAGGAACCAGAACAGCTTGTCGCGCGAGCCCTCCAGCGTGGTCGGATGCATCGCGCGTATGCCGGCAAACGCCGGCTCCAGATCCATCAAATCGTAGAAGCGATCGACCAGTGAGCGTACGCCACTTTCGCCATCCAGCAGTTCATACAGGGTACTTTGTTGATTTTCAGTCATAGCCGACATGATAACGCATCACTATGTGGCGCGATACGTGACCAGGTCGGGACAAGCCATCCAGCGCAATCGATCAGGCCTCGCGCAAAGTTTGCAGCGGCGGCTGATTCAGCACATTGCGCAAGCCTACCCAACCGCCGATAAATGCACATGCCGCGCCAACTGCAAAGCCGGCAATCCACACGACCGGGCTGAATTTCCATTCAAAGTCAAATACGAAATGCGCAAGCGACCAGCCGACCGCCGTCGCGCCGCTGGCCGCCAGCAAACCGGCCAGGCCGCCTACCAATGCGAATTCTATCCACTGCGATTGCGACAATTGCCTGCGCGTCGCACCCAGCGCACGCAACAGCCCGGCTTCACGTGTGCGTTGATCCTGCGAGCTGGCCAGCGCCGCATACAGGACCAGCACACCGGAGGCGAGCGTAAACATGAACAGGAATTCGACCGCAGTGACGACTTGATCGATCACGTCCTGAATCTGTTTGACCACACTGCCGATATCGACCACGGTCAGGTTCGGATAATCGCGCGTCAACTGATTCTCGAACGCGGCGCTGCCTTCCGGCAGATGGAAGGATGTGATCCACGACTGTGGCATGTCCTTCATCGCGGCAGGATTGATGATGACGAAGAAATTGACTTTCATCGATCCCCATTCCAGTTTGCGCAAACTGGTGATCGGCACTGCAACGGTTTCGCCGGCAATCTCGAACTTCAATTTATCGCCCAGCTTCAAGCCCAGCGTTTCTGCCAATCCGGCTTCTACCGATGCTTCCGGCTTGCTGTCGTCGAACCAGCGTCCTGCGGTGATTTCATTCGACGCGGGCATCTTGCTCATCGTCGACAGATTGAATTCGCGATCGACCAGACGCTTGGCTCTATCTTCGATAAAACTCTCGCCGGTGATGGCTGCATTGTTAATCGCCAGCAAACGGCCACGTATCATCGGGAACAGATCGGCGTCGGCAATTTTGTTTTGCGCCAGCCGCGCTTCCAATTCAGCTTTTTGATCCGGTTGAATATTGATGACGAAACGATTCGGCGCATTCGGCGGTGTCGCGCTGCGCCACGCATCGACCAGATCGCCGCGTATCACGGTCAGCAGCAGCAAGGCCATCAGGCCGAGTGCCAGTGCAACAACTTGCACTATCGTCGCCCCCGGGCGGCGTTGCAAGGCCGTCACTGCAAAGCGCCAGCTCGCGTTGTTGATGAGGCCGCGCAATGATTGCAGCGACTTCAAGGCCAGCCAGCTAATCAATGCAAACCCGGCGAGCCCGCCGAGAAAGCCGGCGGCCGTCAGCAAGCCTAGTTTGATATTTCCCGCTTGCCACAGCAACAGGCCGATGAAAGTTGCCAGTCCGAGCGCATAGGTGACGATGGTGATCGGTTGTGGCATATCCTGCTCGCGTCGAATCACGCGGTTATGCGGCACATTCCGCAGTTGCAAAATAGGCGGCAGCGCAAAACCTATAAGCAGCAGCAAGCCAGTCGCCACGCCCTGCACTGCCGGCATTATCGATGCCGGCGGCAAGTCGTTGGTGATCAAGCGGCCCAGCCATTCGATCAACACAAAATGCGCAGCAAAGCCGAGAGCTGCACCGATGGCACTGCCGACCAGACCCACCATGAAGAATTCAATCAGATACAGCGCTGTCACCTGATTTTGCGTCATGCCCAGGCAACGCAGCATCGCGCAGGCATCGACGTGACGCAGCATGAAGCGACGAGCCGCCATGGCAACAGCGACTGCCGCCAGCATTGCCGACAGCAAGCCAACCAGCGACAGGAATTCTTCCGCACGTTGCAAGGTTGCCCGCATTTGCGGCTGGCCGGATTCCAGCGATTCAGTACGTACACCTTTCAGATTATCCGTTTCGATTTTTTCCTGTACCCATTTGTCAAACTTTTCGACCTCGGCCGGTTTGCCTGCAAGCAGCTGACGATAGGTGACACGCGAGCCGGGCTGTATCAGTCCGGTCGCTGCGACATCGCTGGCGGACAGCATCACGCGTGGCGCAAAGTTCATGAAACCAGCACCGCGATCCGGCTCATTGATAATGACCTTGGCGATGGTAAAAGTCTTGTCGCCAAGTTTGAGTGGATTGCCGACTTCAATATTCAGACTGGTCAGAATGCCGGCATCAACCCACACCGTGCCCGGATCGGGAATGGAAGTAGCGGCGATACCTGCGCCGTTTATCTGCGTCGCTACTTTTACACTGCCGCGCAATGGATAAGCCGGACTGACGGCCTTGATCGACGCCAGTTTGGACGCCGCCTGATCGCCCTCACCTGCGATTGCCATACTTGGGAA
The DNA here is from genome assembly GCF_030645555.1 of Herminiimonas sp. Taxonomy (GTDB): domain Bacteria; phylum Pseudomonadota; class Gammaproteobacteria; order Burkholderiales; family Burkholderiaceae_D; genus Oxalicibacterium. The sequence goes on along the minus strand of NZ_JAUSME010000045.1, from coordinate 20,926 downwards.
AACGATGGTTTCAGCCAGTTGCAAACCGCGCTTTTCAGCTTCCGCTTTCCATGCCGGCGCAATCGCTTCATCTGTACGTATCAACAGATCAGCACCCAGCATTTGATGCGCGTCGCGATTCAAACCGGTACGCATGCGATCGACAAAAAAACTGACCGACGACAGCGCGGCGACTGCCACAATCAATGCCACCAGCAGGAAGCGCAACTCGCCGGCGCGCCAGTCGCGCTGCGTCATACGAAAAGATTGAACAAACATCAAGTCATTCGCTTTCTGGATATGCCTGGTTTAGCGGCCAAATAATGACAAAAATAAACCCGACAACAATATGGGGAAACAGGATTTGCGATTGCAAACCTGCACAAGACTAGCGTAAAAGCGCAAGCGTCGCTGGCGCGGCAAAGAAAGCGCGCCTGTTACTGTCAGGCGGCGAAAAATGCATCGACCTGATGCAGATATTTTTGCCTGATCCCCTCATCCATGAAGGCGGCAGAAAAACTGTTGCGCGCAAGCTGCTGCAGATGCTGTCGCTGCAGCGGCAAGGCTTCGATGATGGCGACAAAATTATCGTTGAGGTAACCGCCAAAATACGCAGGGTCATCCGAATTGATCGTGATCATCAAACCGGCATCCAGCAAGGTCAGCAAATTATGCTGCGACATTTTTTCAAATACGCATAGCTTGATATTCGATAGCGGGCATACCGTCAGCGGCATTTTTTCGCGCGCCAGGCGCTGCATCAATAGCGGATCGTCTATGCAGCGCACGCCATGATCGATGCGCTCTACATGCAACAAATCTAGCGCCGTTGTTATATAGGCTGGCGGGCCCTCTTCGCCTGCATGCGCAACCAGATGAAAACCCAGTTCATGGCAACGAGCAAAGACGCGCGCAAATTTCTCCGGCGGATGGCCGCGTTCAGAAGAATCCAGCCCGATACCGATGATTTTTTCGCGATACGGCAGCGCCTGTTCCAGCGTCGCAAAAGCTTCTTCTTCCGACAAATGGCGCAGGAAGCACATGATCAAGCCGCCAGTCATGCCCCATTTTTGATGCGCATCGGCCAGCGCACGGTGTATCCCATCGACCACCATGGCAAACGCGACACCGCGCGCCGTATGCGTCTGTGGATCAAAGAACAGTTCTGCATGCAAGACATGGTCTGCATGGGCGCGTTCCAGATATGCCCACGTCATATCGTAAAAATCCTGCTCGGTCAGCAAGACGCTGGCGCCGGCATAGTAAATATCGAGGAAGGATTGCAGATCGGTGAATGCATAGGCGGCGCGCAATGCTGCTATCGAAGGATAAGCCAGCGTGAGGCCATTGCGTTGCGCCAGCGCAAAGATCAACTCCGGCTCCAGCGAACCTTCTATATGTATATGCAATTCCGCCTTGGGCATGCGCGTGGCAACATCTATCAGTGCGGCATTCATACTGGATTTCCTTATTGTTGGTGGTACGGGCACATGCATTATTTCATGAGAGTACTGTTGTACGGATGATCTCAAATAGTTTCCACAAGGAAATATAATCTTGGTCAAATGCCATAGCCGGTATTATAGTTAGGCATAGATCGCCTATCCCCAGAGATGGAGTTATGGATGAGCGCCATGGCAGCACCATGGATACATTGAAATCCCGACAGAAAATGACGTATGCCCGAAATCAATATCTCAGTCACGCCTGACGTACACCGGAGTTTGCTGAAGCACTACCAAAAGGTGGTCGATACAACGCAGCCCGGAGCAGCGTCACCCAGCTTCGATACATGGCTGCTCGGCAGGATCTCCGCGACGGCGGCAGATGAGGCAGCACAGTTCTGGCTCAGTGATATCCGCTCCTTCAATGCGATCGAAAAAATGGTGAACAGCCTGCATAAACACGGCTACGGCCTGGCTTGCTACGGCAAGGCTGGTACCGAGCCGGAAATATCGGCAGCAGTGCTGGCCAGCACGCTGGTGCAAGACTTGAGACTGGCGCCGCACTACGTCAAACGGCTGCAGGATCTGTTCGTGCATTACCAGAAAGATGCGAAAGAAATTGCCGACGCCGCGCAAGTAGGCGTCACCAACCGCGCATACGGCGCCATCAGCGAAATCTTCAGTCAGCTTGTCGCACGCACCGAAAAAGCCGAAGACAGCCTGAGCGAAGAACGCGCACTCGGACGCGTCGAAGGCGGCATCGCGATACTGGTCGGACTAGGCATCATGACGCGCGTGGCGGCGCAGAAGAAAACTGCAGAATTCAAGGCCAGGCTGCCAAAGACCCTGGCCGGCAAGGAAACCTGGGTCAACAAGGTATTTCGCACTGCCAGCGACAAGAAATAGCATGGAAAGGGAAATCGAATGGCCTTCCACAAGAACCAGTTCGGCGTACCGCAATATCCGCACGACGATGCGCGCAGATTATTCGTCCTCGCATCTGCGATCGATTTGCTGGAACATCCTACCGCTACCGCCATCGACGATCTGACCGGCATAGACAAGTCGACCATAGGCGGTGAAATCGCCAAGCTGCGCGAACAGTACGGCATGGTGATCAATAAATTCGGCGAGACTTATCGGATTGAATCCTGGGGCCAGGTGCTGAACAAGGCCGGCGTCCTCAAGGCCATGAAGCCGGAAGATTAAAGCCCCCGCTCAGAGCAATTCCCTGTCGATGTACAAGCGCCCCTGGCGCAACGCGTACGATGCAGCCTCCTCGGCCGTATCGAAGCTTGCATCGATGACGCTGATGCTGATAACAGGGTCGTTATGCCGGGCGATATGGAAGCTGCCTACCCACTTGCCGGTGTCGTGCTTTTCGCCGGTGCCGTGCACGGAATAGCCGTGATGTTCTTGGATGCCGGTATGACTCATGGACGCTCTCCCCTGAAATTCTTGTGCAATTGATTGGCTAACGTAAGTGATGATATTTGAACTTGGATGGAAACTGGCTTGCAAAATCCGAGCGGAAGCGGTTACGACGGTTGCACCGTTTTTCAGCTGTGAATGACATAAAACAAACTGTAGTCGCCTAGCAACACTGACTACAGTGGCATTATCTAACGTCCGCAACTGCGTCGTGTAAATCGTTTTCATGAACGATGACAATACGTTTTCCCTGCTTGCGTAGCTCCACAGCCTTCTCGACTTTTCGTCCATAGCAGGCATATGCCCAAGCAGGATTGCCATCGGCACCAATGACCAAATAGTTAAGCTTTGCACTTACGCCACTCACTGATTCACCGCCAAGGCTGCTCACAAGACTATTGAATTCGGCTCGACTGTACTTTGACGACTCTCCCGTAAAACAGAATGTTGATTCTGCAAACGTAATTTCAGGACAAACGGCACAAAGACCAACCAAGGAAACCCCTTCAAGAATAGAGGGAGAGACAATTGTTCGGTTATCGTAAAGTGCTATGAACTCTGAAAAAAATCCATGAACAAGGCGATGCTCCCCTTCGTCGATTTTCCCATCAGACATAACCTTTGTTACTAAGCTGTCGATTTCATCATAAGGCCAACAAGTCTTTAAATGGTCATGGTCCGCTAGCCAGTCCGACAAGCCACGGAGCTCACCTTCTGTGACACAGCCATCAGCAGAAATAGCACCAACCATGGCCTGTAAGCGTTGCATGTCTGCAGTTATCTGGTCGAAGTAATCGCTATGTCGTAACCGATCACACAACCAACGAATGTCTTGTTGTTCTTCGGACGACAACACTCCATCCTCCAAAGCCCGCGATATCAGAGGCATGAACTCATTGAATGGGTGGCGATCCGCGAATTCACGATGCTCATTCATCCAGTTGTTCAGGAATTCTATTTCCGTAGCATTGATTTTCAAATCCGCGGAGATACCTTCAACAATGCCAAATAGCGAATTGATGGATTTTTCAAAACGTGCCTTGCCAGTGAATTTCAAATACGTGGATTTGCAATCATTCATATGGCCCCAGTACGATACTTTGCATAAAAATACAGTCTATTAGTACAACCACAATATGTCTATATGTCCGTCAGCGAACAATAAGGATAGATTTCTAGCAAAGCTGGAGCGCCTCAGAAACTCGGGGCGATTCACTTGATAACGTAGTTACACATAAGCTCTTTCACAAGAGTTGGTGTACCTGTCACGTGGAGTAGTTAGCTGTTCAAACCGTTACCCAATAAGGGGGTTCGAGCTGGGCGTAGGTTTGCGTCGGTTTGCGGAATTCTGGCGGAAGCGGTGAGATTCGAACTCACGAACGGGATAAACCGTCGCCAGTTTTCAAGACTGGTGCCTTCAACCACTCGGCCACACTTCCATCTGGATATAGACAGATGAACTGTATCGGTCCGATTAAAACCTTGTTGCACGGGGTGTGCAAGCTATCGGCGACCATGTTCATCAACTTCCAAGAGATCGCATTATACCCAAGTCTGTCTGGAATGCCGACTGCCGCCCGATAATTTATCGTTTAATCGACTAAAAACATTTGTTGCAGGTCATTCAGGAAGCGTTGGCCCAGTGCGGTCGGCTTGATGGTTTTATGGTCGCGATACAGCAAACCCCTGGCTTCCGCTGCATTCAGGGCGCTCTCTATCGCATTCAGCGCCATGCCGGTACGTTCGGCAAACAGGTTCACGTCGACGCCATTGCTCAGGCGCATGGCGTTGAGCATGAATTCAAATCCCATTTCCGAGCGCGTGATTTCCGCTTCTTCCTGGATCGGATTGCCGAGCCGCATGTGCTCCATGTATGCCTTGGGCTGCTTGTAGCGTGCCTGCCGGATCACGCGGTGCGGGAATGACAGCTTGGTGTGCGCACCGGCGCCTATGCCGAGATAATCGCCGAACTGCCAGTAATTCAAGTTGTGGCGCGCCTGCCGTCCCGGCTGTGCATAGGCCGAAACTTCGTAATGCTGGTAGCCTGCGGCGCCGGTTTCTTCTTCTATCATTTCCTGCATGTCGGCGCTGGCATCGTCGTCCGGGATCACCGGTGGATATTTCGCGAAAAAGGTATTCGGCTCCAGCGTCAGGTGGTACAGCGACAGGTGCGGCGGCGCATAGGCAATCGCGGTTTTCACATCCTGCTGCGCTTCTTCCAGCGTCTGCGATGGCAAGGCGTACATCAGGTCGAGATTGAAGTTGTCGAAGTTCGCCATCGCGATATCCACTGCGCGCTGCGCCTCATCACCATCATGTATGCGGCCCAGCGCCTGCAAATGCCGGGAGTTGAAACTCTGTATCCCGATCGAAAGGCGGTTGATGCCGCTGCCGCGATACGACTTGAATTTCTCAGCCTCGAAGGTACCGGGGTTGGCTTCCATCGTGATCTCTACCGCGCCATCCAGCGGCAGCAAGGTGCGGATATCCGACAGCAGTCGATCCAGCCCCTTGGCCGACAGCAGGCTGGGCGTGCCGCCACCGATGAAGATCGTGTAGATCTTGCGGCCCCAGATCAGCGGCAATGCCTGTTCCAGATCGGCGCGCAAGGCCGACAGGTATTCATCTTCCGGGAAACCGCCGGTAGATTCATGCGAATTGAAATCGCAGAACGGGCACTTCTTCACGCACCACGGAAAATGCACCTACAGCGACAGCGGCGGCAATGCAGTCAGATTGAGAGCACCTGGCTTCAGGTAGGCGGTGGCGGCGCGTGCGGGTTGTGAATTGTCGAGATTGAATCCGGCGTCCTTGCCTATCGGCTTGATCGGGATCATCGCAACTTCTCGATCAGCGCACGCAAGGCCTGGCCGCGATGCGACAGGCGATTCTTTTCTTCTGCGCTCAGTTCGGCCGCCGTCTTTTGCAGCGACGGCACCCAGAAGTAGGGATCGTAGCCGAAGCCGCCCTGCCCGCGCGGCTCTGCAATCATTTCACCATTCCAGCGGCCATCTGCAATCACCGGTTGCGGATCGTCGGCATGGCGCACGAATACCAGCACGCAATAGTAGTAAGCAGATTTGTCTGCATGCGCGACCAGGTCGGCGAGCAGTTTTTCGCTATTGCGCTGATCGGATTTCGGCTCGCCGGCATAGCGTGCGGAATGCACGCCGGGCGCGCCGCCCAGCGCGTTGACGCAGACGCCGGAATCATCGGCCAGCGCCGGCAAACCGGTCAGGCGTGATGCATGGCGCGCCTTGGCAATCGCATTTTCAACAAAGGTGGCATGCGGTTCTTCCGCTTCGGGCACATGGAATTCTGCCTGCGTATGCAAATCGAAATCGATGGGTGCGAGCAGTGCACTGAATTCTTTCAATTTGCCTGCGTTATTGGAGGCGAGGATGAGGGTACGCGACATGACTATCTGAACAATCTGAGTATAAAAAATACTAAAAGACGCTATCTAAGCCGCTTTCGCATAGGGTGACAATCATGGATTCAATTAAAAGCAACTTGTCATTCCCGCGCAGGCGGGAATCCAGTTTTGACGTGTCTCTGGATTCCCGCCTGCGCGGGAATGACAGCCTTGGTGGCATGAACGGCTAGCGCTATTTTACGCAGCAATCGCCAAGGCCTGTTTTTGCATGACGATCAAGTCGCGGATGCCGTCTTGCGCCAGATCGAGCAGGCGATCCATCGTCACGCGATCGAAGGCGGCGCCTTCCGCCGTGCCCTGCACTTCAATGAAGTGGCCGGCGTCGGTCATGACGATATTCATGTCGGTATCGCAATCGGAATCTTCGTCGTAATCCAGATCGAGTACCGGCTGGCCTTTATACACGCCGACAGAAATCGCCGCGACAAAATGCTTGAGCGGCACGGCAGGAATGACTTGCTGCGCCACCAGTTTGTTGAATGCGTCATAGGCTGCGACCATGGTGCCGGTAATGGCTGCGGTACGCGTACCGCCGTCGGCCTGGATCACGTCGCAATCGAGATGCAGCGTGCGTTCGCCGAAGGCCTGCAGATCGAAGGCGGCGCGCAGGGAGCGGCCTATCAGGCGCTGGATTTCCTGCGTGCGGCCGGATTGCTTGCCGCGTGCGGCTTCGCGGTCCATGCGCGTGTGCGTCGAGCGCGGCAGCATGCCGTATTCCGCCGTCAGCCAGCCCTGGCCTTTGCCTTTCAGGAATCCGGGTACGCGATCTTCTATGCTGGCGGTGCAAATGACCTTGGTGTCGCCGCATTCTATCAATACGGAACCTTCGGCATGTTTGGTGTAATTGCGGGTGAGTTTGATGGTGCGCAGTGCATCAGCGGCGCGGCCGCTGGGACGGTTTTGATACGACATGAGACATTAATTCCTGGACGTGATGCGGGATGATTTATCGATGGCGTTGCGGATTTCTTCTATCGCTTTTTCGATTTCCGAATCGTTGTATATGTCTGCGTTTTCCATATCCAGATGCCGCGGCGCCTGGATCGTGGTGGTCACGCTGCCGACCGGCAGTGTATGCGTAGTGATGGTGCTGTTGCCTTGCAGGTTTTCACCGCTTTCCCACATCATCGCCAGCGCGGTGACATTATCGCCGGTTTTACCTGCGATGCCGGTGGCCTTGGTCAGCAACTCCGGCACCGCGCGCACGATCGTATTGCTGTGCAGGCTTTGCGCGAGTTCATGATCCGGCAGCACCGACCATAAGCCGTCCGAGCACAACAGCATGATGTCGCCGGCCTGCAAACTGGCGCGACGCGAAATCTCGACGATAGGCATGTTGGGCGCACCGAGGCAGTTGAACAGCTTGTTACGATCCGGATGCGTCTCGCGCTCGGAGGCATCGACCTTGCCTTGGGCGATCAGGGTTTCTATGCGCGAATGGTCGCGCGTGCGCGCCAGTATCTGGCCATTGCGCATCCAGTACAGACGCGAATCGCCGCAATGCGCCCACATCGCATTATTGTGCTGAATCAGGCAGGCAACGATGGTGGTGCGCGGTGTTTCGGGCAGGTTGTTGATGGCGCGATAACGATGGATTTCGCGGTGCGCGGCGAAGAAGCTGTCTTCCAGAAAACGTTCCGGTTTTTTCACATACGGCGTGGCGTTTTCCTGGAACAGCGCCGCTATCGTCTGCATTGCGATTTGTGCCGCCATTTCACCCAGGATATGACCACCCATGCCGTCGGCTACCAGCAGCAGCAGCGCATCGCGCGTGAAGCTGTAACCCATCCGGTCCTGATTGTTCTTGCGACCGCCGATGTGGCTTTCTTGATAAACAGAGAATCGCATAAAAATCGTCGAATAAAATTACGGCAGTGAATGAAATTAACGGGTGTGTTCTTGTATCGTCGTGGCGGTGTTGCCTGTTTTACGGCCCAGATTGCTGAACAGGGTTTTCAGCTTGCGCGTGACTTGCTGCAATTTGGCATCGCCCTGCTGATCCGAGATCGGCTCGCGCAATGCCTTTTGCAGCGCAAACACGCTTTGCGGACGCTCCAGCGGATCGAGCATCAGGCTCCAGCGTATCACCTTGATCAAATCGGAAGAATAAACGCCTTCGAGCTTGTTGAAGTGGCCGTCCATCTTGTCATTAAGCTTGCGTTGATCGGCCGGCTGCGGCGGCGCGCCCACCATACAGGCGAACATCGATGCACCTATGCTGTAAATATCGGTCCATGGGCCCAGATTGCCGTTCTTGACATACAGCTCAGGTGCTGCGAAACCTGGCGTATACATCGGGTACAGTTTGGGCAAATCGGCCTTCAGCGTCTGCCTTGCTGCACCAAAGTCCAGCAGGATGGGTGTGCCATCGACGCGCAGATAAATATTGGCAGGTTTCAGATCCAGATGCAGGAGTTTATTGGTGTGGACTTCACGCAAGCCGTTCATCACCTGGCTGAACATCTTGCGGATAAAGCGTTCCGAGACCAGCGGCTTGTCGCCCTTGTCACGACGGCGCAGGATGTGGTCCTGTAGCGAGCGGCCGGATTCATAACCCATCACCATGTAAACGGTTTCGTTGGCGCGAAAAAAATTGGTGACGCTGACTACATTCGGGTGCGCAATGCGCGCCAGTGCCCGGCCTTCTTCAAAGAAGCATTTCAGGCCGATACGGAAGACCGGCAGGTTTTCCGGCGAAATCGTCGGCACCAGTTCACCCGGCTGACGCAGCGCCAGCGAACTCGGCAGGTATTCCTTGATGGCGACAGCATTGCCATCTTCGTCATAAGCCAGATAGACAATACTGAACCCGCCAGACGCAATCTTCTTTACAATGCGATATCCAGCGATTTCCAGCCCATCCGGCAACGGAGCATTGTTTTGCGCAGCCATATCGTCCTATTTAGTCTCAGTCATGCCGATTGATACAATGCGGCAAAAAGTGGGGTGGCAATATAGTCTGCCTCTTTTCCCGCTACTTGAGTAGCGGTAACGGTATTCATTGCGGATTGTGTGGATAAATTGCCGCTTTGTAAAGAGAAACCGAGGAACCGATTTTGACCATTTGCAGCATGACCGGCTATGCCGTCACCACTCACGAGACCGGCAGCGGCACCCTGACGATAGAGGTCAAGAGCGTCAATTCACGCTTCCTCGATTTGCAATTCCGCATCAACGACGACCTGCGCGCGCTGGAACCATCGTTGCGTGAAGCCATCATGGCGCGCGTCATACGCGGCAAGGTCGAATGCCGCCTGAGCTTCGGCCGCAAGGTGGCGGTCGCCGCCACTCAGGCCTTGAACGCGACCGCCCTGAATGCGCTGGCCACGCTGCAGGCTGATTTGCGCCAGAAGTTCACCGATGCCGCCCCGCTGTCGGTCGGCGAACTGTTACGCTGGCCCGGCGTCATCGAAGAAGCTGAAATGAGCCAGGAAACCCTGCAAGCCGACGTCATCGCCGCGATGCAAACCACGATGGCAGCCTTCGTCGACAGCCGTGCACGCGAAGGCCAGGCCTTGCAAACCATGTTGCTGGCACGCGTCACCGATATGGAAGCGATCGTTCAGCGCATCACGCCACTGATCCCGCAAGTCATTGCTCAGTTCCAGCAAAAAGCCACCGAACGCATGCAGGAAGCACTGGGGCTGGCGGTCAAGAATCCAGATGCCAACGCGCAACCCACCATCACGCGCGAAGAAGCGCTCGATAGAATCCGCCAGGAAGTCACGCTGTACGGCATACGCGTCGATGTAGCCGAAGAACTGACCCGCCTGTGCGCCCACCTGGCAGAAACCCGCGCCATCCTGACCAAGGGCGGCCAGGTCGGCAAACGCCTGGATTTCATGATGCAGGAACTCAATCGCGAAGCCAATACGGTAGGCTCCAAGGCCGCCGTCAAGGAACTGTCCGATGCATCGATGGCGATGAAATTGCTGATCGAACAAATGCGCGAACAGGTTCAAAATCTGGAATAGCCCGCGTTACAATCGCTGCCGGGCTCGATCCTGCAGCGCTACGCTGCAATTTCCTGCCCATACAATCACTTAATCATTTTCATCAACAGTTAGCTCAAGGACGCCGATGTCTGACCAACCCACCTCTTCCGGCAGCTTGTTTTTAGTCGTTGCACCATCCGGCGCAGGAAAATCAAGCCTGGTCAACGCATTGCTGCAGCAGGAACCGTCGATGAAGTTGTCGATTTCGTACACAACCCGGCCGCCGCGCCCTAACGATCAACATGGTCGCGAATATTTTTTCACGTCGGTGGATGACTTCATCGCGCGCCGCAATGCCGGCGAATTCCTCGAATCAGCTGAAGTATTTGGCAATTTCTATGGCACTTCGCGCATCCAGCTGACCGAGCAGATGGCAGCCGGCGTCGATGTTTTGCTGGAAATCGACTGGCAAGGCGCGCAACAAGTGAAGAAGCAATTCCCGCATGCGGTCGGCATTTTCATCCTGCCACCTTCGATAGCGGCACTCGAAGAGCGCCTGAAAAAGCGCGGCCAGGACGAGCACGAGGTGATTACGCGCCGCATTCTGGCTGCCGGCGGTGAAATCGCGCACGCTTCAGAGTTCGAATATGTTATTATCAATCAAGAGTTTACAGTCGCTTTAGCCGAGTTGAGTGCGATCGTTAAAGCCACTCGTTGTCGCTTCGCGCAACAGATCACTCGGAACGCATCCCTGTTCGCCCAATTGGGCATTCATGCCAAATCAAGCTGATATCGTATTTTTAGGAGCACGTATGGCCCGCATTACTATTGAAGATTGCATCAAACATATCCCTAACCGCTTTCAACTGACTTTGTGCGCGACTTATCGCGCCCGTCAATTGCTGCAAGGTCACACACCTAAAGTCGATGCAAAAGACAAGCCTACCGTGATCGCCCTGCGCGAAATCGCAGCCGGCCACATCGGCATTGAAATGTTGAAAAAAGTCCCAAACTAATTAACTTCTCTTGCTAACCGCGATGCGGCTGATCACTCATCAGTATGAACCTGACACCTGCAGATTCAACGCCACCCATCGCTCCAGCTAAACGAGCGGTCTCCGACCGCTCGGCCCAGAAAGTTACAACGAACAAGCAAGCACCAGTAGCCACAACGCCCGCACCGGTTCCCGGTGTGGCGTCTGTGACGCAGCTGACCAGCAAACTCACCGAATACCTGACGCCTTCAGAATTGAAGAAGGTCAAGGAAGCGTATCGCTTCTCGGATGAGGCGCATCTCGGTCAGATGCGTATGTCCGGCGAACCCTACATTTCCCATCCGATTGCCGTTGCTGAAATCTGCGCCGACTGGAAGCTCGATGCGCAAGCCATCATGGCGGCCTTGCTGCATGACGTGATGGAAGATCAGGACGTCAAGAAGGATGAACTGATAGAGCGCTTTGGCGCTCCCGTGGCCAATCTGGTCGACGGTCTTTCCAAACTTGAAAAAATAGAATTCCAGAGCCAGGTCGAGGCGCAGGCGGAAAACTTCCGCAAGATGCTGCTGGCAATGGCGCGCGATGTGCGCGTGATCCTGGTCAAGCTGGCCGATCGCCTGCACAATATGCGCACGCTGGGCTCGATGGCGCCGGCCAAGAAACGCCGCATCGCGCGCGAGACGATGGAAGTCTATGTGCCTATCGCGCATCGCCTCGGCCTGAACAATATTTACCGTGAACTGCAGGATTTGGCGTTTTCGCATCTGTATCCGATGCGCTATAAAACCCTGGGCAAGGCAGTCAAGGCCGCACGCGGCAATCGCCGCGAAGTCGTCAGCAAAATTCTTGAGTCGGTCAACAACACGCTGGATGCTACCGGCATCCCGGCGCAAGTCTATGGCCGCGAAAAAACCCTGTACGGCATCTATACGAAGATGTTGAACAAACACCTGTCGTTTTCCCAGGTGCTGGATGTGTACGGCTTCCGCGTCATCGTCGACAGTTTTGCCAATTGCTATGTCGCGCTCGGTACGCTGCACGCATTGTTCAAACCGATGCCGGGCAAGTTCAAGGATTACATCGCGATTCCAAAGCTCAACGGCTATCAATCGCTGCACACGACACTGATCGGCCCTTATGGCACGCCGGTTGAATTCCAGATCCGCACGCAAGACATGCACCGCGTGGCCGAGTCCGGCGTCGCCGCGCACTGGCTGTACAAGGATGACGAAGGCAGCCTGTCTGACCTGCAGCAACGCACGCATGCATGGCTGCAATCGCTGCTCGATATCCAGAAACAGACCGGCGATTCGGCCGAGTTCCTCGAGCATGTGAAAGTCGATCTGTTCCCCGACTCGGTCTATGTCTTCACGCCGAAATCGAAGATCATCGCCCTGCCGCGCGGCGCGACCGCACTCGATTTTGCCTATACCATCCACACTGACGTCGGCGACCAGACGATCGCCGTCAAGATCAATCTGGAACAGGTGCCGCTGCGCACCGAGTTGCGTAACGGCGATATCGTTGAAATCATCACGTCGCCGAGTTCGCGACCGAATCCGAACTGGCTCAATTTCGTCCGTACCGGCAAGGCGCGCTCGGCAATTCGACATTATCTGCGCACGATCAATCTGACCGAATCGATAGAACTCGGGCGCAAGCTGCTGGCGCAGGCATTGAGTGCGCTGAATCTGAATCCTGAATTGCCGGCGGCCGTCACGGAGCGTCTGCTCAATGAGTCCAGCGCCAAATCCATCGACGATCTGCATGCCGATATCGGCGTCGGCAAACGCATGGCAGCCCTGGTTGCGCGGCATATCCTCGGCATGCTGGAAAACGACCAGCCCTTGCCGCATCCGCTGATCGACCTCAATGGCGAAATCGTGCCAAAGAAAATCGACCCGGTCGTCATCTACGGCAGCGAAGGCATCTCCGTTCAATTGGCGCCGTGTTGCCAGCCGATTCCGGGTGATGACATCATCGGGCAGATGAAACGCGATCAGGGTTTGACGATACACACCCTTGAGTGCGATGTGGCAAGACGGCAGCGTTCCAAAGAACCTGACCGCTGGATAGACGTGATATGGGGCGCCGACATAGATCGCCGTTTCGATTGCGGCATCACGCTGCTGGCGCGCAATGAAAAAGGGATACTGGCGCGTGTCGCGGCTGAAATCAGCGAATCCGATTCCAACATCACGCACGTCGGCATGGATGAAGATAAAGAACACATGATCACGTATCTGCACTTCACCATACAAGTCGAAGACCGCGTCCACCTGGCCCGCCTGATGCGCAATCTGCGCGCAATTCCCGGCGTGACCCGCCTGCTGCGGCACAAAGGCGGATCCTAGATCCCTCTGCTGTGCTGTGCGCCGTGCTGAAATCAGGCGGCAGGCGCCGGGTACTCCACTTCCAGAACCAGCAATTCTTCCACACCACCGGGTGTTTTCAGCGTGACGGTATCGCCTGTGCGCGCCTTGGTCAGCGCACGCGCAACCGGCGATATCCAGCTGATCTTGCCGTGCAGCGGATCGAGCTCATCTATCCCCAGAATCGTGACCGTATGTTCTTCACCAGACTGCGTTTCATAACGCACGGTGGCGCCGAAAAAAATCTGTTCGCTGCCGTAGTGCACGCTGGGATCGACGATTTCGGCAAGGTCCAGGCGCTTGGTCAAAAAGCGTATGCGTCCATCAATCTGGCGCAAACGCCGCTTGCCGTAAATGTAATCGCCATTTTCCGAACGGTCGCCATTCGACGCCGCCCATGAGACGATTTGCACGACTTCCGGCCGCTCAACATCTATCAGTCTCAGCAATTCGTTTTTCATGCGCAGATGACCTTGCGGCGTCATGTAATTTTTAGCGCCCGCAGGTATCGGCGGCGCACCGCCGTCTTCATCGTCGTCTTCTGTTGTCGTTGCTTGATTCATCATGGCCTATTTTAACGTCATGTATTCACGTCATCCATTAATGTCATGTGTCCATCGGATGTGCGGCCCAGGCATTCATGCCTGGGCCGGTGCATCGAGATAGTCATTCATGGAATGGGAAATACTGGGATGCCGGTGCAGATTACACCCGCAAGGACTGTTCTAGCGCTTTTGCAGGCCGTGCCGTCCGGCGGCAGATTGTTGAATCAAATCTTACTGCAGGCTGGTCGAGATATTGTTGGTCCACTCGAATGCGGCCAACTGCAGTTCATAGAGATCTTCGATGGAGAGCTGCAACTTGTGCAAAGTCGGTATCAGCAAGGCACCGGTTATTTCTATCCGCTCTATGTATTCGGCCAGCTTGAGCAAGTCGCCGTAATACCCTCTGCGATACAGCAAGGCATTGCTGACATCCTCGACCACCGAAACCTGGCCCAGAATTTCCTGCATAGACTGGCCAAACAGCGTATCCATCAAGGACATGATGCCGACCGTGAAGGCGGTATCAGCCATCGCACGATTGCGTGGCTGCAGTTTTTCAGCCATCAGTTCAAGCAGCTTGCCGCGCGTCGTTGCCAGTTGCAGCAGCGGCGAAGTGAAATGAGTGCCTTTGTTATGCTCGGCATACAGGATGATTTGCAGCCAGCGCTGCAAATGACGGCGGCCGAGTATCATCAGCGCCTGCGCCAGCGAATCTATGCGTTGCGTCACGCCCATGCCGGGTGTATTGGCCAGGCGCAGCAGGGTCAGCACCAGCGAGGCATCTTTCTTGATGCTGGTTTCGATTGCAGCGGTGGATGCATCTGTCGCAACCAGGGTCATCAGCTGCATGATCGCCAACTGGGACGGCGCGAGTTTTTTACCTGACAGTATGACCGGCCGCGCGAAATAATAGCCCTGGAAATAATGGAAACCGAGCTCCATGCAAACCTGGAACTGCTCTATCGTTTCGACTTTTTCTGCCAGCAGTAATTTATTATCTTGCTTGAAATGACTGACCAGCCTGGTCATATCATCCTTGCTCATGCCGGTGATATCGATCTTGATGATTTTCACCAGCGGCAATAATTTTTGCAGCGCTTCCGTATGCGAGATCACATCGTCGAGCGCAAAGGTATACCCTTTTCCAGCCAGCTCGGTGACGCGCGCCACCAGTTCCGGCGTGACTTCCACGGTTTCCAGGATTTCCAGCACCACCTTGTCGGATGGCAGGAAATTAACAAAATCGCACATCAGCACCGCTGCATCGACATTGAAGAAGCCCAGAGAGCCGCCTATCACATTGACTATGCCCAGCTCGGAAGCGTGCGCGATGACCGAAGCAGTGGCAGCCAGATCATCGATCACATTGGCCGGCCCGGATGAGGCACGGCGAAACAATAGTTCGTATGCCACCAGATTCTGGCGGCTGTTCAATATGGGTTGACGCCCGAGAAAGAACTCTTTCACTCGGGGCAGGTCATCAGGCAGGTGCTGATTGAGATCAGTGATCATCAAGATGCTTGTCTCTGTATTTTTCTAATAGGCCGCGAAGATCAGCTACTTCGCGTCTTGATTTTTACTCTTGATCCATACCCTTCGTACTGAAGCAAGTGATGGCACAGGATTGCATTGTTGCAAAATGAAAAACAATTGGCCTATTATTTCCCCAATATTTCTGCGACGCAAGTGTTCTCTATAAATATCATTTTGATAGCACAAATAGTGCTACACACAGTTTTACTGCGTGTCTTGCCGGATTGCCTGCATTCATCAGCCTATACGCGGCGCGTTCCCGTATGAACTGCGAGGGTTTGCCCTGTTTCCAGGGTAAAGCCGGCACCCGCATCGCCTCCCAGCGTTTTGACCAGATATGGCATCAATTCACGCAACATAGGTTCCAGCGTCCACGGCGGGTTATGTACAAACATCCCGCTGCTGTGCAAGCCGAAACCGTCGGGCGAAGGTGTCGTCACCGACAACGTCACGTTGAGCCAGCCATTCGCCTTCAGGCGCTTCAATTTATCTGGCAGCTGACGCGATTCCAGACGATTGAGTACCGGGTACCAGACCGCATAGGTGCCGGTAGCGAAGCGGGTCAGCGCATCGGAAACCGTCTGCACCACGCTGCGATAGTCGGTTTTATCTTCATACGGCGGATCGATCAGCACCAGCGCGCGGCGTGATGGCGGCGGCAACAGGGCTTTCAAGCCGAGGAAACCGTTGGCGCGATCGATGATGATGCGTTTGCCGCGCACGGTAGGACGCTGGCCCTGCTCGGCAGCGTGCGCTTCCAGCTTGCGGAAATTGTCGGCCAGCAGCTTGCTGTCGGCTGGATGCAGCTCGAACAGGCGCAATCTATCCTGCTCGCGCATCACGCTATCGGCGCAATACGGCGAACCCGGGTAGTAGCGCATCTTGCCGCTGGGATTCAATGCCTTGACGATTTGCACATACTCCGCCAGCGGTGCAGGCAAATCCGTGCGATCCCACAGCTTGGCGATACCGGTTTCAAACTCGGCATTCTTCGCTGCATAGTTGCTGTCGAGCGCATACACGCCGGCACCGGCGTGCGTGTCGATGTACATGTAAGGCGTATCTTTTTGATTCATGTACTTCAACAGCTGTATCGTGACGAGATGCTTGAGTACATCGGCGTGATTGCCCGCGTGAAAGGCATGACGGTAACTCAACATAGGGAAGGTCCAGGCAAGTATGTAGGTAAGGAAATCGCGCAAAAGCCGCTGCGGATCTGATAATGCGCCATTCTAACAATTCCCGGCTTGAAACCATACGATTACCGCTCCACGCACCATTGCCACCCTATCGCTGACTCGCGTACGCAAAAAAAACGGGCACAGAGACGTGATCTCCATGCCCGCTGTGCTGCGCCGAACTGACGCGGCCTTCTACCCTTACTGTTGGGCGGCAACTTCCGCGCGCAAGCTGCGCGCTGCCAGCACCATGTTTTCCAGCGCTGCGGTGGTTTCCGGCCAGCCGCGGGTTTTCAAGCCGCAATCCGGATTGACCCACAACTGCGCATCGGGAATCACGCCACGCGCCTTGCGCAGCAGGCGCTGCATTTCCTCGACGCGCGGCACGCGCGGCGAATGGATATCGTAGACGCCGGGACCGATGTCGTTTGGATACGCAAACTGGCCGAAACCATCCAGCAATTCCATATCCGAGCGCGAAGTCTCTATCGTGATCACATCGGCATCCATCGCGGCGATCCACGGCAGGATGTCGTTGAACTCCGAATAACACATGTGGGTATGGATCTGCGTGTCATCCTGCACGCCGGAAGCAGTGATACGGAAAGCCTGGACCGCCCAATCCAGATAATGCGGCCAGTCGGCAGCCTTCAACGGCAAGCCTTCGCGGAATGCAGGTTCATCGATCTGTATCATGCCGATGCCGGCTTTTTCCAGATCGACGACTTCATCGCGCAAGGCCAACGCGATTTGCAGCGCAGTCGTGTCGCGCGGCTGATCGTCGCGCACGAACGACCATTGCAGCATCGTCACCGGGCCGGTCAGCATGCCTTTCATCGGCTTGCTGGTCAGGCTTTGTGCGAATTCGCTCCAGCCCACCGTCATCGCTTCCGGGCGATACACGTCGCCGTAGATGAATGGCGGCTTGACGCAACGCGAACCGTAGCTTTGCACCCAGCCGTTGGCGGTAAAGCCATAGCCCCACAATTGTTCGCCAAAGTATTCGACCATGTCATTGCGTTCCGGCTCGCCATGCACGAATACGTCAAGGCCGATTTCTTCCTGCTTTTGCACGACCAGACGCACTTCATCGCGCATCTTGTTGAGGTAATCCAGATGGCCGATTTCGCCGCGCTTGTATTGCGCACGCGCTTGACGAATGTCAGTCGTTTGCGGGAAGGAACCGATATTGGTGGTCGGGAAAGCCGGCAGCTTGAAGCGCGCCTGCTGCTTGACGATGCGCTCGGCGAACACATTGCTGCGGCTTGCGGAAATACTGTTGATCTCGCCCAGGCGCTTTTGCACCAATGGGTTGTGTATGCGTGGCGAAATCTTGCGCGCGGCGACGGCCAGTGCGGCTGCGTTGAATTGCTGCGCCACCTGTGCGGTTTCGCCATTCAATGCGCGCTTGAGCGCCGTGATTTCTGCGACTTTTTGCGTAGCGAAAGACAGCCAGGCCTTGAGTTCATCATCGAGCTTGTTTTCATGCGCCAGATCGACCGGCACGTGCAGCAACGAGCAACTCGCGCTGACCCACAGCTTGTCGCCCAATTTATCCTGCAAGGGTTGCAAGGCTGCCAGCGCCGCATCGAGGTCGGCACGCCAGATATTGCGACCATCGACGATACCGGCCGACAGCACGCGATCCTGCGGCCAGTCTTGCAGGAAGTCATCCAGCTGCCCTGCACCGCGCACCAGGTCCAGATGCACGCCGGCGACAGGCAGGCTGTGCAGCAAGGCGCTGTGTTCGCGCACCTGATCGAAGTAAGTTGCCAGCAGCAGCTTGGGTGCCGCAGCGCTCAACGCCTCGTAAGTGGGAACAAACGCATTGCGCCAGACGGCAGCCAGTTCCAGCGCCAGTATCGGCTCATCGATCTGCACCCATTCCACGCCGGCAGCCTGCAAACGCTGCAACACGTTTTGATAGCCAGCGATGACTTGCGGCAGCAGATCCAGCTTATTCACTACACCCGATTTAATCTTGCCGAGGTACAGCAAGGTTAATGGGCCCACCAGTGTGACCTTGGTTTTGTGACCCAGCGCGACGGCTTCGGCATGCTCTTCAAACAGCCAGTCGACGCCACCATCAAAGCGCACGTCTGCCGTAAATTCCGGCACCAGATAGTGATAGTTGGTATCGAACCACTTCGTCATTTCCATCGCGAAGTGTTCAGGATTGCCGCGCGCCAGCGTGAAGTAATCAGCCAGCGTCAATTTTTTTGGATCGAACTTGAAGCGCGTCGGCACCGCACCGAGCAAAGCCAGCGTATTCAGCACCTGGTCGTACCAGGCAAAATCGCCTACCGACACATAATCCAGGCCGGCATCAGCCTGGACCGACCAGTGACGCTGGCGCAGGGTTTTGCCAACTTGCTGCAATGCAGGCAGATCGGACTCGCCGCGCCAGAACGACTCGACGGCGAATTTCAACTCACGTTGCGCGCCTATGCGGGGGAAACCCAAAATATGTGCCTTTGCCATGCCCAACTCCAATAACGGTTTTTGAAGCTTGTCATGGTGCGCGCGGATAGACTATGATTCAAACGATAAATATTAAGAATCATCTTGAATTAAATTCATAATGCAATCCATCCTTGAACTGCGTCATCTGAAAACGCTGCTCGCCTTGCGCGAAGCCGGCAATCTGCTGCGCGCCGCGGCATTGCTGAATGTCACGCAATCCGCGCTATCGCACCAAATCAAGCAACTGGAAGATCACCACGGCACGCAACTGTTCGAGCGCAAGTCGGTGCCGGTGCGCTTCACGCCAGCCGGCGAACGCCTGCTGAAGCTGGCCGATAGCGTGCTGCCGCAAGTCGCGGAAACCGAGCGCGACCTGGTGCGGCTGGCGCAAGGCGCCGCCGGCCAGTTACGCATCGCGGTCGAATGCCACACCTGCTTCGACTGGCTGATGCCGGCGATGGATGTATTCCGCGGACGCTGGCCGGAAGTCGAACTCGATATCGTCTCCGGCTTCCAGGCCGATCCGGTCGGCTTGCTGTACGGCCATCGCGCCGACGTTGCCATCGTGGCCGAGATAGACCCGGATGAAGCCGTCGACTATCACGCACTGTTTCGCTTTGAAATCGTCGCACTGGTCGCGCACGATCATCCTTTGGCCGACAAGGAATTCCTGGTCGCAGAAGATTTCATAGGCGATACGCTGATTACTTACCCGGTGCCGGACGACATGCTCGACATCGTGCGCCAGGTGCTCAAACCGGCTGGCGTAAAAGTCGAACGTCGCACGACTGAACTGACAGTCGCGATGCTGCAACTGGTCGCCAGCCGACGCGGCATTGCCACGCTACCTGTGTGGGCCGCACAGAATTATTTGAACCGGGATTATGTGCGCGCCAAACGCATCACCGCTGACGGTTTGACCGGGCGCCTGTATGCAGCGTGTTTGCCGGAAGTGTCGGCAAAACCCTATCTGGCGGATTTTGTGACGACGACGCGGGAGAGTTGTTACCTGAATCTGGATAGCGTGGAATTGCTTTGATATATTGCTTTGATACTTTGCTTTGATGCGTATCTTAACCAGCATCCATAGATGAAAACAAAATTCAAGTTCAGGAAAAACATCCTATGAAAAAAATCTTGCTGCTGCTCGCACTTGCCCTGACTGCCCTCCCGGCCCTGGCAGCTGAAATGGCGGATAGCGACGCCGGCATTTACGAGACGCTTAACGGAATCCACTATCGGCTATCGCAAACAGAAGGCAAGTGGACACTGGCAGACAAGGAAGCCGGTGGCCCGCTCGCCAAGCTTGATTGTGCATCTGAATGTGACTACAGAAAAACGACCGAAGCCGAGATACAAAGCTATTTCTCGGCCACCATGCTGGAAAACCTGGATGTGGTTTGCATCCAAAACATGGTGATGGCCTTTTGCCGCTACAACCCGAAGTCGGACCCGACGAAAAAAATCACCATCCTGCTTGCGCTGTTCGATGGCAAAGCTGCCTTGATACCGATCAGGCAGGTAGAGCAGCAATAGTACGGTAGGTTGGGCTAACCAATCATTGCACCGGACCTGCTCGAAAAGCCGCGCAGGTCGGTGAATTAAAACGTTAAA